>NZ_JAZARS010000008.1:0-267379 GCF_036233855.1 Gordonia sp. Z-3 | reverse complement strand
CTTGGACACACGATGCCAAACAAATGGCATCAGACAATCCATCAACACACTATCGAGTTCTCAAAGAACACACACCCGCTGATACGTCCCCTTCTAAGAGGCGTTCATCTGCGAGCTGATGTTCAGAAGTGTTGCCCTCGTCTCCGAGGCAACTCTTCTAGCCTACCCGGTCGGATTCCGGTGCGCAAGTCTTTGCGTCCCGGCCCCCTGGCCGGCTCCGCAATGTTCCGAAACGGCTAGGTTCGGACACTCTGCTTGTTCCCGGTTCCTGTCGGCTCCGGGAAGTTGCTCTCTGCGGTGCGTCGATTAAGTTACACAGACGAGAACAACGCGTCAAATCGCCTGGTCAGAGGACTACGCGTGCTCCAGCGAAACTCTTCTTGCCTCGGCGGATCACCAACCAGCGACCGTGTAGTAGATCGCCTGCCTCCGGCCGCCAATCCGCGTCGCTCATCTTCACATTGTTGACGTATGCGCCACCTTCACCGATCGCACGGCGCGCCGCCTTGTTGCTCTCGGACAAACCCGTGTCGACGAGCAGCTCCACCAGTGTGGGGCTCGTTCCCGCGTAATCGGCGACCGTGGTCTCACCCACGGCCGCGGCGAGCGTGCCCTCATCGAGATCAGCCAACTCAGCCCTACCGAACAGAGCCTGACTGGCCAATTCGGCGGCGGCGGTATGCGCGGCGCCGTGGATCAGCGTGGTCATCTCCGCGGCCAGACGCTTTTGCGCGAGCCGGAGGTGCGGCGTTTCCTCGGTAGCCCGCGCGAGGTCGTCGATCTCGTCTCGTCCGAGGAAGGTGAACCACCGCAGGTACCGCACCACGTCGGCGTCTGCGGTGTTCACGAAGTACTGATACCAGGCATATGGGCTGGTCAGCTCCGGGTCCAGCCACAGGCTGCCGCCGCCGGTGGACTTCCCGAACTTCTTGCCGTCCGACGACGTGACGAGTGGGACCGTCATTCCGTGCAGTGACGTCGCGTCCAGTCGGCGCGCGAGATCGACACCGCCGACGATGTTTCCCCATTGATCGGAACCACCGACCTGGAGTACACATCCGTGCCTGCGGTTGAGTTCCACGAAGTCATTGGACTGCAGCAGCAGGTAGCTGAACTCGGCGTAGCTCATTCCGTCCGACTCGAGCCGGCGCTTGACGGTGTCGCGAGCCAGCATCACATTGACGGAGAAGTGCTTGCCCAGGTCCCGGAGGAACTCGACGGCACTGAGCTGTTGAGTCCAGTCGAGGTTGTTGACCACCAATGCGCCGGTGGGCGAGTCGTCAATGCTCACGAACCGGCGCAGCTGTCCGCCGATCCGGTCGGCCCAGTCGGCCACGGTGTCAGGTGCGTTCATCGCGCGTTCGCCGACATCGCGTGGGTCACCGATGAGTCCGGTCGCGCCACCGGCCAGCACGATCGGTCGATGCCCCGCCTCCTGGAACCGGCGCAGCGTGAGCAGTGGGACGAGGTGTCCGGCGTGCAGGCTCGATGCCGTCGGGTCGAATCCGGCATACAGGGTGATCGGTCCGCGCGCGATCTCAGCGCGGAGATCGTCGAGGTCGGTCGACTGCGCGATCAGGCCACGCCACTCGAGTTCGGAGAGGATGTCGGTCGTCGGCCGGTCAGACGTCTCGGTACTCACGACTCGATCCTGTCACCTGGGCGGTCCGTCGCGATCACCTACCCACAGGTCAGACAGACCCGGATGCGTCGCCGGTGATCCGGGCGTGTTCGTCGTCGGCCACGGCACGCGCCTCGTCGGCGAGCATGACCGGGATGCCGTCGGAATCGATCCGGTAGGCCACCCGCAGCCGTGGGTTGTACAACTCATCGCCGGCATCGAGCAGCGGACCACGATCCTGCGGGCACACCAGCCGCTCCCGCGTGATCGGATCGATGGATTCGGCTCGTGTCGCCATGTCCGCGCAGTCCCCTCGTCGTTCACCGTGTACTAGGGCTTCACTCTATCGCCCGCCGCGCTGACCTCAGTGATCACTGGCAGCCGGGGCGTTGCCACCGGCGCCGGCTTGTACCGACCACCCCATCGTCGCCGCCGCCGACCGCGTGTACCTGCGATAACGCCCCTCGCTGTCCCGGTACCACACCTTCGAGCCCGGTCGCGGTAGACCGCGTTGGGCGAAGCCGGACGACAGTGGGCGGTAGGCGTCGGAGACGGGAATCTCATCGACCAGGTGGATCAGATGGGGACGCTGTTCGGCGACGAATTCGCCAAGGGCAATGCGCAATTGGGTCACGGTCAAGGACTCCGCCGGGTGATCTGCGCGTAGCGTCAACGCGGCAACCGCCACCTGCCGGCCCGGCGCACCGACTCCATAGGCAACCGCTTGATCGACCGGTTCCATTTGCGACAGGATCGCCTCGATCGGCGGGATGAACACCGGGCCGTCGGAGGTTCGGATGATGTTGTCCAGCGACCCCAGGAACCACAGATCGTCATCGACGTCGCGGACGAACAGATGTCCGGAAACCTCCCACCGGTCCTGAGGGGTGAAGACGTCGCGTAGCACTGTCGCCGAAGTGTCGAATCGATGCCGGGCGCGGGCCAGAAGCAGCCCAGGCTCGCCCACCGCGGCCTTGCGGACGAAACCATGGTCATCGATCACGAGCTGATCGGCGGCGAGATCATAGGCCGCCACCTCCAGCGGGTTCGTCTCCGGCAGCGGACGCCCCATCGACCCGACCTTGTTCGCGGACACGTTGGCGAGAATCGCCGAGCCGTCCGCGGTGGCGAAGAACTCCAGCACGCGTGCGCGGGGGAAATGCTCCATGACGTCGTCCCACAGTCCCACCGGCATTCCCGAACCCATGAACAGCCGGATCGGGTTGTGCTGGTTGATGCGGAACCCTTCGGCGCGCACGATCTCCCGCATCATCGTCCACGTGTAGGAGACCACGGTGATCCCGTAGCGGTTGACCTCGGCGGTGAAGGTGTCGGGATCTATTCCGTTGGACAGCGCGATCCGTGACCGCCCCACCACGGTGGCGCCGAGCGTGGTGAGCAGGCCGGATGCGTGATGTAGCGGCGGCAGGCAGTACACGGTGTCACGATCGGTGAGACCCGCCGCCGATGCCGCTCCGAATGCCGACTGCGCGAACCGATGGTTGGTCACCGGCCACGGAGCCAACTGACCCGCGCTGCGGGTGAACAGGATGAACGCGAGGTCACCGGCCAGACCGGGGTCCGGTCGATACCACGTGGGCATCACCACTTCGGCGGGATCGATCTGTTCCATGTCGATCACCGATGTGCCGTCCGCCTCGGAGATCGACCGCGACCCGCCACTGCCGCCACCGAGCACCAACACCCGGTCGCACACACCGGACGCCTCCGACAGATGTCCTGGGTCGGTGACCACGACCGAAGCGTCGGCCAGCCGCAGCATCTCCCGCATGTCGCCATCGGCGGCGAGCATGACGGCGACCGCGCCGAGTCGCGACAAGGCCGCCACCACCACCAGCGCACTGGGGCGCGTCTCCATCAGCACGCCGATGTGCTGGCCCGGCCGCACCCCGCAAGACACGAGGCCGGCGACCACGTTGTCGATTCGCGTGTTGACGTCCGCATGGGAAAGCACACGGTTCTCGAACAGGAACAGTTCCTGCTCGGGTGCACGCTTGCAGTTCTCCGACATCAACTTTCCGAGCGAGATCCGGGTACCCGACTGGATCTGGCCGAGCCGGAACAGGCGCGGCACGGTGCGCACCGATTCCTGTGCCACTGCCCGCGTGGTGCGCTGCAGCGAGTTGGCCATCACCAGCAGTTCGCGCGAGACGCCACCGCCGGCGTCTGCCAGTGAGCCGAGCCCGTGGGTGATCCGCGACGACAGGCTCACGCCCGAGCCGTGCGGATCATCGTCGTCGGTCATGTCCTCGACGAGCGGCGGACGTTCGCCGAGTCCGGCTTGCCACAACACCCAGTCCGAGGTGGTCGGCCAGGTATGTGCCCCTGCGGTACTACCCACCACCAAACCGAAATGTCCGACCGGTACGCGGGACTCGAATACGGCGGCAGCCGGTGCCGCGCGGCGTATTCCACGTACCGCCTGAGGCTGACCGATGTCGTCGGCCTCACCTACGAAAGCCAGTACCGGGCAAGTGATCTCGGTGAGTGAAACCAGGTCTCCATTGATCACGAACCCACCCGACATCATCCGGTTGTGCACCACGAACTGTCGGAGTAGCTCCGCGACCGCCGGGCCCGACCACGCGACCCACCCCTCGGCCTCGATGAAGCGCCGCTGGTCCTCCCGCGGCAGCAACGCGTCCCGGTTGTGTAGTTTGCGCAGGAAGTCGATCCGGCTGCGCGCGGTCTTCACCGGGTCGACCAGCTGGAATCCGGCTCGAGCCATCCAGCCGGGTACCCACAGACGGTTGAACACCTTGTCGGCGAGGATCTCGGCACTCGGGACCACCAGGGCCGGCGGCAACCCGAGCGGCAGCGCCGCGAGCACATCGACCGGACTACCGAAGGTGATCAGGCTCGCGATGCCCGTGGACTGGCGATACGCCGCGGTCTGATACGCGAACATGCCACCTTGCGAGTAACCCGCGAGATGGACCTCTTTCCCACTGGACTCGATGATCAGGTCGATGGCACGGCTCACGGCCACGATGTGGTCGGCGAGGGTCCGCTCCATGCCGCCCTCTTCGGAGTCCGGTGAGCCGAAGTCGATCACGAACGGGGTGATCCCCGCCCGATGCAGCACCGAGACCGCGCCATTGTGTTCGGTCACGTCATAGACGTTGGCCGACACCATCATCGGCGGGACGAGCAGAATCTGCGGTCCGGTGCTGGGGGTGTCCGGGAAATACCGGCGCAGCCGGAACATCTTCGATGTCTCGACCACGTTGAACGGCGCCGGCTCGGTTCCGGTGTCGAGTCCGCCGAAACGCAACACCTCGAGGCCGTTCTGCGCGGTGGCGAGAACCCGGTCCACCGCGGCGCCGACGTCGGGCAATGCGGGTAGGCCCACCATGACGTCGTCCCCCTCCCGTAGTCGTTCACGTGATGCACGTCACTGTACCGACCTCCCCGCGGGCGGCGTCATCAGCGTACTCAGATGGTTGGCGTCTCCACGCCTCTCGACCATTCGGCGCGCCGCCGGGCCACGTCGGCGCGGACATCGGACAACTGACGGGCGACCTGAACCGAGGCCGTCCCGCCCTGGGCGTTGCGTGATTCGATGGAACCCCGGACGGTCAACACTTCACGCACCTCCGGCCGGAGATCGGGGCTGATCGACGCGAGCGTGGCATCGTCGAGATCGGCCAGGCCGACTCCGCGCTCCTCGGCGGCACGAACACTCGCACCGGCCACCTCGTGCGCTACCCGGAACGGGATTCCTTGGCGCACCATCCATTCAGCGATGTCGGTGGCCAGGGTGAAACCAGCCGGGGCGAGTTCGGCCATGCGGTCGGTGTGAAACTCCAGCGTCGCGACCAGACCGGTGATCGCCGGTAGCAGCAGGTCCAACTGGGCCACCGAGTCGAATACGGGCTCCTTGTCCTCCTGAAGATCGCGGTTGTATGCCAACGGTTGGGCCTTCAGCGTCGCGAGCAGACCGGTCAGGTTTCCGATGAGCCTGCCGGACTTGCCGCGAGTGAGTTCGGCGACATCCGGGTTCTTCTTCTGCGGCATGATCGAACTGCCCGTCGACCAGGCGTCAGCAAGCGTCACATACCCGAATTCCGGTGTGCTCCACAGGATGATCTCTTCGGACAGCCGGGACAGATCGACCCCGATCATCGCCAAAACGAAGGCTCCCTCAGCGGCGAAATCGCGCGACGAGGTGGCATCGATGGAGTTCTCGGCCGCGCGGTCGAACCCCAGGTCCGTCGCGATCGCCGCCGGATCCAGTCCCAGTGATGACCCGGCCAGCGCGCCGGAACCATACGGCGACACCGCGGTTCGCCGGTCTGCGTCGGCGAGCCGATCGATGTCGCGGAGCAATGGGTGCGCGTGTGCGAGCAGATGATGCGCCAGCAGAACCGGTTGCGCGGCCTGCAGATGCGTCTTACCCGGCATCACCGCGTCCGGGTGCGACTCGGCCTGGTCGGCCAAGGCGTCGACGACATCGAGCAAGCCGAGGGCCACACGACGCATCGCGGCGCGCAGCCACATCCGGAACAGCGTGGCAACCTGATCGTTGCGTGAACGACCGGCGCGCAGACGCCCGCCGAGCTCCGGCCCGACCCGCTCGATCAGCCCGCGCTCGAGCGCTCCGTGCACGTCCTCATCACTCTGTGCTGGGACAAAGGTGCCGTCGGCGACGTCGGCGGCGAGCTGCGACAACCCGGCGAGCATCGCCGCACGGTCCGCGTCGCTGAGCAGGCCGGCGCGATGCAGGACCCGCGCATGCGCCATCGACGCCTCGATGTCGAAAGGTGCCAGCGCCCAATCGAAGTGGGTGGACTTACTCAGGGCGGCCATGGCGGCGGCGGGTCCGTCGGCGAACCGACCGCCCCACAGCGAGCCCTCGTTGGTGCCGTGCGAGCTCACAGGTCGAGATCTCGCTTGGCCGCGATCTTCGAGGACAGGCCGTGCAGCTCGACGAATCCGCGTGCGGCGGACTGGTCGAAGCTGTCGCCCTCGTCGTAGGTGGCGAGGTTGAAGTCGTAGAGCGACTCACCACTGCGCCGGCCGGTGACCGCGATGTGCCCGCCGTGCAGGACGAGGCGGATGTCGCCGCTGACGTGCTCCTGGGTGGAGGCGACGAAAGCGTCCAACGACCGCTTCAACGGAGAGAACCACAGTCCGTCATAGACCAGTTCGGCCCACTTCTGGTCGGTGTGCCGCTTGTAGCGGCCCAGCTCTCGTTCCAACGTCACATGTTCGAGTTCCTCGTGGGCGCGGATCAGCACCATGGCGCCGGGGGCCTCGTAGACCTCACGGCTCTTGATGCCCACCAGTCGGTCCTCGACGACGTCGAGACGGCCGACACCCTGTGCACCGGCGCGGCGATTGAGTTCCTGGATGGCCTCGAGGACACTGACCGGACGGCCGTCGATGGCGACCGGGCGACCTTTCTCGAAGGTGATGATGACCTCGTCGGGCGAGTTCCAGTTGATGGTCGGGTCGTCGGTGTAGTCGTAGACGTCCTTGGTGGGCGCGTTCCACAGGTCCTCGAGGAACCCGGTCTCCACTGCTCGGCCCCACACGTTCTGGTCGATCGAGAACGGCGACTTCTTGGTGACGTTGATCGGGATGTCGTTCTCCTCGGCGAAGCTGATCGCCTTCTCACGCGTCCACGCGTAGTCGCGGACCGGTGCCAGGACCTGCAGGTCGGGAGCCAGGGTGGCGAAACCCACCTCGAAACGCACCTGATCGTTGCCCTTGCCGGTGCATCCGTGGGCCACGACGGTGCCGCCGTGATTGCGGGCGGCGGTGACGAGGTGCTTGGCGATCAGCGGGCGCGAGATCGCCGAGACCAACGGATAACGATCCATGTAGAGCGCATTGGAGTTGATCGTCGCCAGGCAGTACTCGTCTGCGAACTCGTCGCGTGCGTCGACGACGACGGCCTCCACCGCACCGCAGTCCAGCGCACGTTGACGGACGACATCCATGTCCTCGCCGCCCTGACCGAGGTCGAGGGCAACCGCGACGACCTCCTTGCCGGTCTCCTTGCCGATCCAGCTGATCGCGACCGAGGTGTCGAGACCTCCCGAGTACGCGAGTACGACGCGTTCCGCCATGTGTTGTCTCCTCTGTGTGCTGCGCGCCGGCGCGGGCGTCCTCCCGCTCGTGGCGCGTTGTGAGTTGATTGTTCTCTTGTGGGCTGTGGCGCGTGGCCACTATCTGAAGCTGTCCGGAACGGGCCGCGTGGTTACACGAGGCCCTCGATTCGTCGGGCGAGTTCGGCACCGTCGATCGGTTCCCGGGCCACCACGAAGATGGTGTCATCCCCGGCGATCGTGCCCACCACGTCGGGTAGGCTCGCGCGGTCGATGGCGCTGGCGAGGTAATGGGCGGCGCCGGGCGGGGTCCGCAGCACAGCCAGATTGCCACTGGAGTCGGTGGACACGAGCAACTCCGCCAGCAGTCGGGAGAGACGGTCAGTACCGCCGAAGACGCCGCGCACCGGCGACCCGTCCTCTGGGACCACGTAGCGACCGATGCCGCCGTCGGCGCCGCGTAACTTGATCGCACCGAGTTCGTCCAGATCCCGGGAGAGCGTCGCCTGGGTGGCCTCGATGCCCTGGTCGGCGAGCAGGTGCTGCAGTTCGGCTTGGCTGCGTACCTGGTGGGCGGCCAACAGATCGACGATGCGCGCGTGCCGTCCGGCCTTGGTCGCCGCCAGCCGGGTCTCGCCCGCGGTGAGGCGGGACGAGGGGGCTGCCGACCGGGCCGTGGGAGTGCGTTCTGCGGTCATCACTGCCTCAACAACCAGACCAGCAGCGCCTTCTGGGCGTGCAGCCGGTTCTCCGCCTCATCGATGACCACGCTGGCCGGGCCATCGATCACGGCGTCGGTGATCTCCTCGCCGCGGTGTGCGGGCAGGCAGTGCAGCACGATGGCGCCGGAGTCAGCTTGTGCCAGCAGCTCGTCGTTGATCTGATACGGCCGGAAGGGTCCTTTGCGATCCTTCCCGTCGGTCTCCTGACCCATCGATGTCCAGGTGTCGGTGACCAGCACATCGGCGCCGGCCACCGCGGTCGCCGGGTCGGCGACGACCCGCACCGAGCCGCCGGCCTGCTCGGCACGCGCCCGAACCGCCTCCAGCACCTCGGCTGCCGGCTCGAAACCGGTTGGCGCACTGATGGTCACATGCATCCCCGCGGTGACGCCACCGAGCGCCAGCGAATGGGCCATGTTGTTTGCGCCGTCGCCGAGGTAGGTCATCGCCAAGCCGGCGGGGGGCCCCTTGCGTTCGATGATGGTCTGCAGATCCGCGAGTACCTGGCACGGATGGAAGGTGTCCGACAACGCGTTGATCACCGGCACCGTCGCCGTGGATGCCATCGCCTCGAGGCGGTCCTGACCGAAGGTCCGCCACACGATCGCATCGACGAATCGCGAGAGCACCCGCCCGGTGTCCTCGATGGTCTCGTCACGCCCCAGTTGGGTGGTGGTGCCGTCGACGACGACAGCGTGCCCGCCGAGCTGCGCTATCCCCATTTCGAAGGAGAAGCGGGTACGGGTCGAGTTCTTGTCGAAGATCACCCCCACCCCGCGCGGCCCCTCGAGGGGCCGCTGTGCGAACGGCGATGCCTTGAGCTCGGCGGCCAGAGCCAACACCTCGGCCTGCTCCGCCGGCGACAGGTCGTCGTCACGCAGAAAGTGCCTCGTCATGCCTTCTCCCCCTGCTCGTCTGCGGCCGCCTGGTCCAGGATCGCGGGCAAAGCGGCGACGAAGCCTGCCCCCTGTTCTTCGGTGAGGATCAGCGGTGGCGCCAACCGCAGTACATCCGGCGCGGGCGCGTTGATCAGGAATCCCGCGTCACGCGCGGCCCTCTCGGCCCGCGCGGCGAGCGGGTTGCGCAGCACGACACCGAGCAGCAGACCCGCCCCGCGCACATGGGACACCTGTGGATGATCGAGTTCCTCGATGCCCGTCGCGATCGATTTGCCCACCGCGGCCACCTGATCGACGAGCCCCTCTTCCTCGATGACCCGCAGAACCGCAAGCGCCGCAGCCGTACACGTCGGATTCCCACCGAAGGTGGTGCCGTGCTGGCCCGGTTCGAACAGGTCGGCGGCGCGACCGGTGGCAATGCAGGCCCCGATCGGCAACCCGCCGCCGAGCCCCTTCGCCAGGGTCATCACGTCGGGTACCACGCCTGCGGACTGGTGGGCGAAGAACGCGCCGGTACGTGCGATTCCGGTCTGCACCTCGTCGAAGATCAGCAGCGCTCCGCGTTCGGAGGTGATCCGCCGCGCTTCGGCGAGGAAACCGTTGGGCGGCACCACGACACCGCTTTCCCCGAGAATGGGTTCGAGGATGACCGCCGCGGTGCGGTCGGTGACCGCGGCGTCGAGCGCCGCGACATCTCCGTAGGGGACGAACCGCACACCGGGCGGCATGGGCTCGAACGGAGCACGTTTCGCCGGCTGACCGGTCATCGCGAGCGCACCCATGGTGCGACCGTGGAAGGCCCGCTCGGCGGCGATGATCTCCGGCCTACCGGTCAGTCGGGCGAGCTTGAACGCCGCCTCGTTCGCCTCGGTGCCCGAGTTGCAGAAGAACACCCGACCGGGATGGCCGAACTTGTCGAGCAGGCGCTCGGCCAGTTCCACTGCGGGCGCACTGACGTAGAGGTTGGAGACGTGCCCCAGGGTCTGCAGCTGGGTGGTGACGGCGTCGATCAGGGCCGGGTGGGCATGTCCGAGTGCATTGACCGCGATCCCGCCGAGCAGATCAAGGTACTCCTTGCCGTCGGCGTCGCGCACCACGGCACCGGACCCACTGGTCAACGCGATCGCCGGGGTGCCGTAGTTGTTCATCAGTGCGGCCGACCACCGCTGCTGCAACGGTTCTGTCATGCGAGTTCCCCCTCGTTGTCGGCCGTCACGGTGGTGCCGGTCGAGCTCTCGGTCAGGAGTTGGGCGATCACCGAATGCGGTACGCGCCCGTCGATCACGTGGGCCGCCCGCACCCCTCCGGTGACGGCTCGCAGGCAGGCCTCCATCTTCGGCACCATTCCAGCGTCGAGTGATCCCAGCAGCGCCGCGAGGCGGTCGGTGCCGATCTGCGCGACCAGCGACGTACGGTCTGGCCAGTCGGTGTAAAGGCCCTCGATGTCGGTCAGCACCACCAGCCGCGAGGCGCCTAGCGCCTCCGCGAGCGCGCCCGCGGCGGTGTCGGCGTTGATGTTGTGCACCACTCCGTCACGATCCGGGGCGATGGTGGACACCACCGGAATCCGGCCGGCGGCCACGAGATCGAGCACCGCCGAGGTGTTGACCGAGGTGATGTCGCCGACGAGACCGATGTCGGTCGCGACACCATCCACCCGCACGGTTCGCCGGGTCGCGGTGAACAAGTGCGCGTCCTCGCCGGTGATACCGACCGCGTACGGGCCATGCGAGTTGATCAGGCCGACGAGTTCACGTCCGACCTGTCCGAACAACACCATCCGGGCGACGTCCATCACCTCGGGAGTGGTGACGCGGAACCCGCCGCGGAACTCGCCCTCGAGGCCGAGTCGCTTGAGCATCGCCGAGATCTGCGGTCCCCCGCCATGCACCACGACAGGATGAATTCCGCAGGCGCGCAACAACACCATGTCCGCGGCAAAGGCACATTTGAGGTCGTCGTCGACCATCGCATTGCCGCCGTACTTGACCACCACGGTCGCACCGTGGAGTGACTGCAGTGCCGGCAACGACTCGGCGAGCACCATCGCCTTGTCGAGAGCGCTCAGCTCTGATTTCCCGCTCATGACGAATACGCCGAATTCTCTTCGACGTACGCGTGCGAGAGGTCGGTGGTGCGGATACTGGCCGACGCGTCTCCCTGCCCGAGTTCGATGCGGACCGCGATGTCCTCACCCGACAGGTCGACATCGCGTGCGCCGGCCACTCCACAGCCGGCCTCGCAGACCGGGGTCCCGTTGAACGACACCGCGATCCGGTCCGGGTCGATCGTCACCGATGCCATGCCCACTGCAGCCAGCACGCGACCCCAGTTGGGGTCGGATCCGAACAGCGCCGTCTTGACCAGGGAATCCCGTGCGACGCTCCGCCCGACCGTCACGGCGTCGTCCTCGGTCCGGGCGCCGGCCACGGTGATCACGATGCGCTTGGTGACGCCCTCGGCGTCGGCCATCAGCTGCGCGGCCAGGTCGTCGCACACGGCGAGTACCGCGGCGTCGAGATCGGCCTGGTCGACCGGTATCTGGCTGGCCCCGGAACTCAGCAGCAACACGGTGTCGTTGGTGGAGCACGAGCCGTCGACGTCGAGTCGGTCAAATGTCAGTGCGGTAGCGCGACGCAACGCGGCGTCGAGTTGCTCGGCACCGACCTGTGCGTCGGTGGTGAGCACACACAGCATGGTGGCCAGCGAGGGCGCGAGCATGCCCGCCCCCTTCGCCATGCCGCCGACGTTGAATCCCTGCGGATGATGCAGGGCAGCCTGTTTCGGAACGGTGTCGGTGGTCATGATCGCGTGCGCGGCGTCGGTTCCGCCGGACAGTCCCCCGCCCATCTCGTGCACGATCTCGGTGACCCCGCCCAGCACACGATCCATCGGCAGCCGATCACCGATCAGTCCGGTGGAGCACACCGCAACCTCGACGGCACCGGTCTCGGTCCCCCAGTTGCTGAGCGCATCGGCGACCGCCTCGGCTGTTGCGTGAGTGTCCTGGAAGCCACCCGGGCCGGTACAGGCGTTGGCGCCGCCGGAGTTGAGGACGACGGCACGCAACCGGCCGGCGGTGAGCACCTGTCGGCTCCACAGCACCGGCGCCGCCTGCACCTGATTGCGGGTGAAGACTCCGGCCGCGGCGTACTCCGGTCCCTCGTTGAAGACCAGCGCGAGGTCCGGAGCGCCGGAAGCCTTGATGCCGGCGGCGATTCCCGCCGCCCGGAATCCCAGCGGCGCGGTGACACCCTGCGCCCGCACGAGGCGGGGCGCGTCGAGCGGGGCTCCCGGAGTGATCCGATCGTCTGCGGTCACGGTGCCACCCCCACGGTGCTCAGACCCTCGGCCTCATCCCAGCCGAGCGCGAGGTTCATCGATTGGACTGCTGCGCCGCCGGTGCCCTTGGTCAGGTTGTCGATGGCGCCCACCGCAACCAGCGTCTGGGCTCGCTCGTCGACGGTGACCGCCAGCTGGACGGCGTTGCCACCCATCACCGAACCGGTGCTCGGCAGTGCGCCTTCGGGCAGTAGATGCACGAATGTCTCGTCACCGTAGGCCTTCTCGTAAGCGGCCCGCACCTCAGCAGTCGACGCGGAGGTGCGCGCGGTGCAGGTGGCGAGGATACCTCGCGCCATCGGCGCCAACACCGGGGTGAACGACACGGTGACAGGTGTGCCGGCCGCCTCCGACAACGCCTGAGAGATCTCGGGGGTGTGCCGATGGACGCCACCCACGCCGTACGCCCGTGCCGAGCCGATGACCTCCGAGGCGAGCAGATCCACCTTGGGGGACCGGCCGGCGCCCGACGCCCCGGTCACCGCGACCACCGTGACATGCGGGTCCACCAGACCGGCTGCGATGGCCGGCCGCAACGCCAGAATCGACACGGTGGGATAGCAGCCCGGGACCGCGATCCGCGAGGCGTCGCGCAGTCGGTCACGGTTGCCGGGCAGTTCGGGCAGACCGTATGGCCAGGTCCCGGCATGTTCGCTGCCGTAGTAGTCGAGCCAGTCCTGCGCGTTCTGCAACCGATGATCGGCGCCGCAATCGATGATGAGCGTCGACGGCGGCAAGGCATCGGCGATCTCGCCGGACGTACCGTGCGGCAGACCGAGGAACACGACGTCGTGACCGGCGAGCACCTCTGGGGTGGTGTCCTCAAGGATCCGGTCGGCCAGCGGCAACAGGTGCGGATGCAGGGATCCCAGCGTGCTACCGGCGTTGCCCCCGGCGGTCAGTGCACCGATCTCGAGGTCCCCGGTGCGCAGGCGCGGATGCCCGCAGAGAAGCCGAAGGATCTCACCACCCGCATAGCCGCTCGCACCGGCGACTGCCACCCTGATCGTCATATGATGATTATGCACGCTGATGCAAATCAATTCAGCGGCGGGGTCTCGATACGCCGGCTCGCTTCGCTCGCGCGGCTACTCGACCAGCAGAAAGGGCCAGCCCACTTCACTCACAGTCACACCACCAGCACAAAGGGGCAGCCCACTCCACTCACAGTCACACCACCAGCACAAAGGGGCAGCCCACTTCACTCACAGTCACACCACCAGCAAAATGGGCCAGCCCACTCCACTCACGATCACGTCACGAGCAGAAAGGGGCAGCCCACTCCAGTCACGATCACGTCACGAGCAGATGGGCAGGTCTGCGTCAGCGCATACGCGCGCCGACCTGTGCACCTGCATGGGCGACGGCGGCGAGTTTCGCCTCGTTGGCCTCGTCTTCGGTCAGCGTGCGGTCGGCGGCGCGGAAACGCAGCGCGAACGTGAGCGATTTGCTGCCCGTACCCACCTGTTCGCCCGTGAACACGTCGAACAAGTCGATCGCCTCGAGCAGCTCTCCGGCGCCGTCGCGCAACGCGGCCTGTACGTCGGCGGCGGCAACGGTGTCGTCGACCACCACCGCCACGTCCTGCAGGACGGCCGGGAATGGTGACACCTGCGGGGCGGGCAGCTGTTCGACGATGGGCACCGCATCGAGATCGATCTCCACCGCGCACAACCGCTTGGGTAGTCCCGCACGTTCCAGCACCGCCGGATGCAGTTCACCGGCAAATCCTACGGTTGTGCCGTCGACGCTGATCCGTGCACACCGACCCGGATGCCATGGACGACGCTCGGCCGAGGTCAGCTGCACCTCGACCCCGGCTGCGCGCGCAATCGTGCGGGCGGCCTCGAAGGCGTCGACATGGTCGGCCACTCGCCCGGGGCCCCATGGGCCGGCGGGATCGCGCAGTCCGGTGAGGGCGACCGCCACATGCAAGGGCTGATGCGGTAGCGACGCGTCGAGAGCCGCGATATCGGATTCGGCGGGTCGTTGCGAGACATCAAGAGCGCCAACCGGCTCGACATTGTCGCCGGCGAAAACCACCTGCCCGATCGTGTACAGCGAGAGATCGCGCTGGCCGCGCGCGATGTTGCGTGCCGCCATTTCCAGCAGCCCCGGCAACAGTGTGGTGTTCAGTTCGGGGCGTTCGGATTCCAGCGGGTTGAGCACCGTGACGGTACGCCGGCGATCGTCGTCGGCCGGCAGATCCCAGACGTCGAACACCCCGGCCGGCATGAACGGATAAGGCAGGACCTCGACAAAACCGTCGAGCGCAAGCGTGCGCCCGACTGCGCGGCGTCGACGCTGCGGGGCGGTCAGGCCGGTGCCGGCCGGTGCGCGCGGCACCACAGCCGGGATGTCCTCGAGCCCTTCGAGCCGAAGGACCTCCTCGACGAGGTCCGCACGCTGGCGAAGATCCGGCCGCCAGGACGGCGGGATCACCCGAAGGTCGTCGTCGCCCTCGACCTGGCAACCTACCTCCCGCAGCCGCGCCGCAGTGGTGCCGGCGGGATAGGTCAGGCCCGCGGTCCGGTCGGGTTCGTCGGCGGGGATCGAGATCGCCGACGGTGTCGGCACAACCGCCCGCGCCTCACTCAACGGGGAGGTCACCGTGCCGCCGGCGATGTCGACGATGAGCTGTGCCGCGCGATCCGACGCCGCCGCCGTGACCTCGGGGTCGACGGTGCGTTCGAAGCGCTTACTCGCCTCCGAGGTGAGTTTGTGGCGTTTACCGGTCCGGAAGACACGGACCGGATCGAAGGTGGCCGACTCCAGCAGGACCGTCGTGGTGGCGGCACCGACCTCGGTGGCTCCGCCGCCCATGACCCCGGCGAGCGCGACCGGACCGCTCTCGTCGGCGATCACCACGTCCTCGGTGTCGAGTACCCGATCGACACCGTCGAGAGTGGTGAGCTTCTCCCCCGGCTGCGCCGAGCGCACCGTGATGGTGCCGGTCAGCTTGTCGGCGTCGAACGCATGCAGCGGCTGGCCGAGCTCGATCATCACGTAGTTGGTGATGTCCACGATCGCGGAGATCGGGCGGATACCGGCGACCATCAAGCGCTTCTGCATCCACCACGGCGACACCGCCGTCGCGTCGACACCGGAGATGACGCGCGCCGTGTAGCGGGTGGCCGACGAGTCGTCGTCGATGGCGACCGGCCAGGCGTCACCCGTCGCGTCCGGGGCGGTAGCGGCGAGCGCAGGATCGACGAACGGCACATCGAAGCTGCCGGCGAGTTCGCGACCCAGGCCGCGGACCGAGAATGCGTATCCGCGGTCGGGCGTGACGTTGACGTCGATGGCCGCGTCATCGAGGCCGAGCACCTCACGGGCATCCGCACCCGGCTCGGCGGTGCCCGGCGCCAACACCAGGATTCCGCTGTGATCGTTGCCGATCCCGAGCTCGGAGACCGAGCAGATCATGCCATCGGAGATACGCCCATAGGTCTTGCGGGAGGCGATCTCGAAAGGACCGGGCAACACCACACCCGGCAGCGCCGCGACGATGAGATCACCTTCAGCGAAATTGCGTGCGCCGCAGACAATGCCACGGGGTTCGTCCTCCCCGACCGCCACGGTGCAGAACCGGATCGGCTTCTTGAACTCGGTGAGTTCCTCAATGGTCTCCACCCGACCGATCACCAGCGGGCCGGTGATCGTCGGGAATGCGTCGATGTCCTCGATCTCGAATCCGACCCGGACAAAGGCCTGGTCGATCTCGTCGGCGGTCGCCGACCACTGCGGATCGCCCTGCCGGAGGACCTCGGTGTACCAGGACTGTGGGGCACGCACGTCAACCAACTACTTTCATCGATCGGGTCTCGTGGGACGGATTTCCGGGCGGTGGCGTCGGTCAGACTGCCGGGCCGAAGGGGACGGTGAAGCGAATGTCACCTTCGACCATGTCGCGCATGTCGGAGATGTCGTTGCGGAACTGCAGGGTCCGCTCGAGCCCCATGCCGAAGGCGAAACCGGAGTAGACGTCGGGGTCGATTCCGCTGGCCCGCAGCACATTCGGATTGACCATGCCGCAACCGCCCCACTCGACCCAGCCGGGTCCACCCTTCTTACCGGGGAACCACACGTCGACCTCTGCCGAGGGCTCGGTGAACGGGAAGTAACTCGCCCGCATCCGCGTGGTGGTTTCCGGACCGAACAGTGCGCGGGCGAACACCTCGAGGGTGCCGCGCAGATTCGCCAGGGTCAGCCCCTTGTCGACGGCGAGCCCCTCGATCTGATGGAACACGGGGGTGTGCGTGGCGTCGAGTTCGTCGGTGCGGAAGGTTCGGCCCGGGCAGGCCACGTAGATGGGCAGGTCGCGACTGAGCATCGAACGCACCTGCACCGGCGAGGTGTGCGTGCGCAGGACCTGGCGCGATCCTTCGGGTGCGATGTAGAACGTGTCCTGCATAGAGCGGGCGGGATGGTCGGGCAGGAAGTTGAGTGCGTCGAAGTTGTGGTGCTCGGTCTCGACCTCGGGCCCTTCGGCGATTTCCCAGCCCATCCCCACGAAGACGTCGGCGACCTGTTCGGCGATCACCGTGATGGGATGGCGCGCGCCGACGCGGCGCCGCGCACTGGGCAGGGTGACGTCGACGGCCTCGGCGACCAGAACGGCGGCATCGCGTTCGGCCTGCAACGATGTGGTGCGCAGATCGAGCGCGGCACTGACGCGACCGCGGACCTCGTTGACCAGTTTGCCCGCTGAGGAACGCTGGTCCTTTGGAAGGCTGCCGAGCGCCCGCCGCGCCAGCGCGACGGGAGACCGATCGCCGAGGTGCGCGGTCTTGGCCTGCGCGAGTTCGTCGAGATCTCCGGCGGCGTCGAATGCCGCGACGGCGGCCGCCGCTGCGGCGTCGAGTTCCTGCGGTTCGGGGAACCGGATCTCTGGGGCGTCGTCGGCAGAGCTGGCCACGGTCGGCGGTCTCCTCGGGATCGAAAACGGGCGTCTAGGTGCGGCTACAACAGTAGACGAGCCGCTGGTGGTGCCGCGGCGCAGGTTCGCCGCCGGCGGCCCGCTTCAACGCCGACCGGCCATTGCTCTCGCGAGTAGAGCGCCGGTAACCGCGACGGCAGCCCACACGAGCCCGTCGTCGACGAGACCGTTGCGCGCAGTCATCAACGTCGCGCCACCGGTGACGACGAGAGCACCCGACACCATGAGGTCACGCGACCGGGCGGCCCCGGTCGCAACCGGCCCATCCCACCAGGGCAACAGGCGGTTCTCGAACACGGACAAGGCAGCGACCGCCGGAACCATGGCACCCAGCAGCAGCACCGTCTGGGTGCCGACGACCGCTCCGAACAGGACAGCACCCTGCGCGGGGTCACGGCTGAGTCCGATCGACTGCCCGGCGACGATGAGCAGCGCAAGCATCGGCAGGTGCCAGAGGTACAGGGTCATCGCACCCCGGTTGCCCGACACCACCCACCACCAGATGCGAGCCCTCGAGGCCAGCCTCGCCAACGGGCGGCGCACGGCGATCGCGGCGCCACACAACACGATCGCGTGACCGGCGAGCAACAGACTGGGCGGGTTCATGTTCGACACCTGTTGCCCCGGCACGGTCACCAGCGACGTCTCGTACGGACCAACGGAGACCAGTGCGATGTCGACGATGAGTAACCCGAGTGCACCGGCAGCGGCCTGCGGTGGTGACACCAACCCTTTGGCGTACGCGACACCGAGGATCGCGGGAATCGACCACACCGTCAGAAACGACAGATAGCCGACTGTCGGCCAACCCACGGCAAGTCTGAGCACGTCGACCACTGCGGTGATCCCCCACGCCGTCGCGAGTGCGACCACAACATGCACCGGTACGCAGATGCGTTGCAGCAGTGGGACGATGGCGAGCACAAGGAGGTACGCGCCGAGGAACCAGAGCAGTTGCACACCGAGACGGGCGACCACATCGGCGGCGGCGTGGGCGCCGACCGCGGACGTCGTCACGCTCGTGGCGAGCACCGCGAGCAGATACCAGAACACCGGCCGGAGCAACCGTTGGGCCCGGGTGAACAGCCAGTGGCCGGCGGCGGGCATGGGTCCTGCGGAGAGTCCGTAGGTGGCCGCTGCCGCGCCAGCGAAGAAGAACAGCGGCAGGACCTGCAACAACCAGGTGGCGGCCTGCAGCATCGTGAAGTCGGCGAGCAGATTGCCGAGTGTGAGGCCCCCGGCGTCGACGGTGACCGTCAACATCACCGAATGACCTGCGATGACGACGACGAGCGACGTCAATCGGATCAGATCGATCACCCGGTCTCGGTCACCGGTCAGTGCGTCGAGATCAGATGCGGAGGGCAGACGCCCACGACGGCGCGCAGTGTCGGTGCTGGTCATGGTGCCAGCGTGGCCTGTCGTGAGCTGCCGGACCTGAGCACAACTACTCAGATCGGCCGCGCAAACACCCGCCGCTGTGTGAGGTGCCGGGACGCGGGGATCACGCGAGGTGATGCTGTCGGGCGCTCGCGTACAGACAGATCGCGGCTGCCGACGCCAGGTTCAGGCTCTCGGCTCGACCGCGGATGGGGATGGCGACACGATGGTCGGCAGCGGCTGCGACATCGTCGGGCAATCCGTGGGCCTCGTTGCCGAACAACCATGCGGTCGGTCCGGAGAGGATGTCGTCGGCGTCGTCGAGGGATAGTTCACCGTCGGCGGCCGTCGCCAGGGTGGTGATGCCAGCGGACCGGATTCCGGCCAGACCGTCGGCCACGTCGCGGTGGCGTACGACCGGGAGGTGGAAGACACTGCCCGCCGAGGCCCGCACGCATTTGGCGTTGTGTGGATCGACCGTGTCGCCGAGCAGGATCATCGCGTCCGCACCCATGGCGTCGGCGCAGCGGATCAATGTTCCTGCGTTGCCGGGCTCGCGTGGTTCGATGGCGACCGCGAGCAGCGCCGGCTGCGCGTCGAGCACCGCCGACAGGGTCCGGTCCAGCAACGTGCAGACCGCGAAGATCCCCGGTGGCGTGGTGGATTCGGAGAGCTTGTTTACCGCGCGGTCGGACAGCATCTCGATCACCACGCCGGCGGACCGGGCCTCGTCGATCAAAGGCGCGTGGCGCTCGACATCGCCCTCGCCGACGAGTACTCGTTCGGCGCGTCCGGTCGCCAGCGCGGCACCGACGGAATTTGGTCCCTCCACCAGAAACCGTCCCTCGGCCCGACGAACCGAGCTGCGATGGAGCTTCGCATACGACACGACCCGTGTGGAACGTTCGGAGAGAACTTCCATCACGGGTCGTGTGCGGGTGTGGCGGTCGCGATCAGGCAGCCGGTGCGTTCACGTCGGAGGGCAGCGCCTTGCGGGCGACCTCGACGAGACCGGTGAATGCCTCGGGATCGGTGACGGCGATGTCGGCGAGAACCTTGCGATCCACCTCGACACCGGCGGCCTTGAGGCCCTGGATCAGCCGGTTGTAGGTGATGTCGTTGGCGCGGGCCGCGGCGTTGATACGCGAGATCCACAGCTTGCGGAACTCACCCTTGCGGGCACGACGGTCCCGGTAGGCGTAGGTCATCGAGTGGAGCTGCTGCTCCTTCGCCTTGCGGTACAGCCGCGAACGCTGTCCGCGGTAACCCTTGGAGGCCTCCAGGGTCGAACGACGCTTCTTCTGGGCGTTCACCGCCCGTTTCACGCGTGCCATGTGTCAATCCTTTGTTCGTCAGATGTCGGTGTCGACCGTCGCCGGGGGATCCCCGGTCGGGTCACTTGTTCAGCAGTCGCTTGATGCGCGGGGCGTCGCTGTCGCTCACGACGGCGATGCCGTCGAGGCGGCGGGTGCGCCGCGAGGACTTGTGCTCCAACAGGTGGCGACGATTGGCCTTCTGGCGAACGACCTTGCCGCTGCCGGTCACCTTGAAACGCTTGGCGGTACCCTTGTGGGTCTTGCTCTTCGGCATGTTCTTCCTTCATTCGGGCGAACGAAACCACCCGTGTCGCCACGGGTGTGTCTCGCACGCTGCGGTCAGTGTCTGAGCGACCGGACGGCTCTGGGCCATCCGATCGGCTACTAGCTGGTCTTCTCGTCCTGGGCGGCGGCCGCAGGCTTGGGACCGCGGTCGCGACCCTGCTGGGCCTTCTGTCGCGTCTTCGCACCCTTGTGCGGTGCCAGCACCATGGTCATGTTGCGGCCGTCCTGCTTGGCCGAGGTCTCGATGAAGCCGTAGTCGGCGACGTCGTTGCCCAGGCGCTGCAGAAGTCGGTAGCCCAGTTCGGGGCGCGACTGCTCGCGACCGCGGAACATGATGGTCACCTTCACCTTGGATCCGGCCTCGAGGAACCTGACGACGTGACCCTTCTTGGTCTCGTAATCGTGGTCGTCGATCTTCGGGCGGAGCTTCTGCTCCTTGATGACGGTCATCTGCTGGTTGCGACGCGACTCGCGCTGCTTCTGGGCGGCTTCGTACTTGAACTTGCCGTAGTCCATGATCTTGCACACGGGTGGCCGTGCGTCCGGCGCGACCTCGACCAAGTCGAGATCGGCCTCGTAGGCCAGGCGAAGCGCATCTTCAACACGCACGATGCCCACCTGCTCCGAGTTGGGTCCGACGAGTCGGACCTCAGGGACGCGGATGCGCTCGTTGATGCGGGTCTCAGTGCTGATGGGGCCTCCTTGATCAGTTCTTCTCTGGTGACCGCCAGGAGCCGTGACTCCGGTGGCAGGAGGATCGCTCTCAGCAGAAGAGCCCCGGGACGCTGATCGCATCCGCAGGGCTCCGATACCGACCGGTTCGCCGACGCACACGTCGAACCGACGCGTTCGCGCAGCCCAGCGGCTTCGCGACCATCGGCGTGAACCGGACCGTACAACTGCGGACTGGCCGCGTCGTGACGGTGGGAGCGGAACTCCACTTGCGACCCCGGCGCGAACCGGGGCGGTCGTACTGTGGGAGTCTAGCAGCCATGACCGAGAACTCCTATTCGTCACCTGCGCAGATGCCCGGTGAGGGCGATCCGGGAGGGAGCGACGGGGCACTCGGTCCGGAGCAGACCGACATGGACAACGTGCGCGATCTGGCCGATATTCCGTCCATTGAGGTCATCACGCGCGCGATCGTGATGTTGATGAGCGCGTCCGCGGAGAAGCTCGGTCTGGCGGAGGGTGCCGACCCCGACAGCGTGGACCTCGACGAAGCACGCAAACTGATCACCGCCCTGGCCGGGCTCGTCGATGCGTCGAAGGCCGACCTCGGGGTTCATGCAGCGCCCATCCGCGACGGCCTCAAGCAACTGCAGTTGGCGTTCCGCGACGCGAGTGCCTATCCGGACGAGCCGGGTGAGGGTCCGGGAGAGAAATACACCGGTCCGGTGCGCGACCGACGTCGCTCACCCGGAGGCGCGACGTAGGCTGGAGGGGTGACCAGCCACACACCGAAGGACCCGAACCCGGACGTCATCGAGGGTGAGGTCGTCGCCGACCCGGCATCGGCTCCCCCAGCGACGTCCGAGTCCGTCCCACCGGTCACCGACCCCTATTACTCCGAGTCGGGCGTACCCACCTTCGACTTCGTCCGCGACAAGATCGAGAACCGCATCTCCACCGCTATCGGCAGCGAGGAACTGGCCCATGCCAGCCCCGAGGGCCGGCAAGTCGACGAGATGATGCGCACGCGCGACGAGGCCGCCAAACGCAAGCTCGACGAGATCCGCAAGTCCATGGGCAAGTAGCCCCCAGCCCCCGGTTTCGTAGTACGAACCGGCGTTTTTCGTACAGTTCGGACTACGAGAACTGAGGTGGAACCGTCAGTGGCGCCGGTGCGTCCAATCCGCATGACGGATTTGGCAGCGTTGCGCAGGATGGTCGCCGATCACGACGGGGTGTTCAGCCTCACCCAGGCGACTGCCTGCGGCGTCAGCGCCGACGGCGCCCGACGTCGTGTCGCTTCCGGCGAGTGGATTCGCGTGACCCGGTCGGTCTATCGCGTCGCGGACCGGCTGCTCGACGACCGCATGCGTGCCCGAATCGCGGTTCTCTCCGCGGGACCGGGCGCGGCGCTCTGCAGCGGAAGCGCTGCGTGGTGGCACGGCCTCATCCCCCACCCACGGTCGACGATCACGGTGATCACGCCGCACGGCCGACGCGGTCGGCCGGTGCCGGGCGCCCGCGTTTGGCACCGCACGCTGCACGCCGCAGATCTGACCGACATCGACGGCCTGCCTGTGACGCAGGTGCCGCTGACTGTGCTCGACGCCGCCGTCGACATCGGCGTGCGGGTGATGGACAACGCGCTGCTCAATCAGCACACGACACTGTCTGCGCTCATTGAGGCGCAGAAGCGCAACGCGGGACGACGAGGCTCGCCGCGGTCGCGCGCGATGTTAGCCGCCATGTCGTCCGGTGCGCGCTCGGAGGGCGAACGCAAGACAGTCGCCCTGCTCGAGTCGTCGGACATCGTCGGATGGACGCAGAACCATCCCGCGTGTGGGTACGTGCTCGACATCGCGATCCCCGACCACAAGATCGACATCGAGATCGACGGCTTCGCCTTCCACAGCGATGCCGACGCGTTCCAACACGACCGGGAAAGACAGAACAACCTCATTGCCAACGGCTGGACCGTGCTCCGGTTCACGTGGCACGACATCACCACGCGCCCGCTGTGGGTCCTCGCCCAGATCCGGGCCGCCGTCAAGCAGGCGACCGCGGCATAAGCCTCCCCGGATCCGTAGTACGAACGTGTGAAATATCGACGGTTCGTACTACGAACTCGGGGTTAGCCGGCGGAGGCGACCGTCTCGTCGACGTCGAGGATGTCGGCGAGGAACTTTCCGGTGTGGCTGGCGGGCTCGAGTGCGATGTCCTCGGGGGTGCCTTCGGCTACCACGGTGCCGCCCCCGGTACCGCCCTCAGGACCCATATCGATGATCCAGTCGGCGGTCTTGATGACGTCGAGGTTGTGCTCGATGACGATCACCGTGTTGCCCTTGTCGACGAGACCGTTGATGACCGCGAGCAGCTTCTTGATGTCCTCGAAGTGCAGACCGGTGGTCGGCTCATCGAGGATGTAGACGGCCCGACCGTTGGTCCGCTTCTGCAACTCGGACGCCAGCTTCACGCGTTGCGCCTCACCACCCGACAGCGTCGGGGCAGGTTGACCCAGCCGGACGTAGCCCAGGCCGACGTCGACCAGCGTCTTCAAATACCGGTGGATCGACGTGACCGGTTCGAAGAACTCGGCGGCCTCCTCGATCGGCATGTCGAGGACCTCGGAGATGGTCTTGCCCTTGTAGTGCACCTCGAGGGTCTCGCGGTTGTAGCGCGCACCGTGGCACACCTCGCACGGGACGTAGACGTCGGGCAGGAAGTTCATCTCGATCTTGATGGTGCCCTCGCCGGTGCACGCTTCGCAGCGACCGCCCTTCACGTTGAACGAGAATCGGCCCGGCTGATACCCGCGCACCTTGGCCTCGGTGGTTGCGGCGAACAACGTGCGGATCTTGTCGAAGACTCCGGTGTAGGTCGCCGGGTTGGACCGCGGCGTGCGCCCGATCGGTGACTGGTCGACCCGGACGAGCTTGTCGAGTTGGTCGAGTCCCTTGACCCGGGTGTGCCGGCCGGGCACCTGTCGTGCACCGTTGAGCTTGTTGGCCAGCACAGTCGCGAGGATGTCGTTGACCAGCGTCGACTTACCCGACCCGGACACCCCGGTGACGGCGGTGAGCACACCGAGCGGGAACCCGACCTCGATACCCTGCAGGTTGTGTTCGCGCGCACCCACCACGGTCAGTTGCTTCTTGCGCGAGATCGGACGGCGGATCGCCGGGATCGGCAACTCGTCGCGGCCCGACAGGTAGGCACCGGTCAGCGAACGACGATTCTTCAACAGATCTTTGTAGCTTCCACTGTGCACCACCTCACCGCCGTGCTCACCGGCCCGCGGACCGATGTCGACAATCCAGTCGGCCGAGCGGATGGTGTCCTCATCGTGCTCGACGACGATCAGCGTGTTGCCGAGATCACGCAGGCGCGTGAGGGTTTCGATGAGGCGACGGTTGTCGCGCTGATGCAGACCGATGGACGGTTCGTCCAGGACGTAGAGAACCCCGGCCAGACCGGAACCGATCTGGGTCGCCAGTCGGATGCGCTGCGCCTCGCCGCCGGACAACGAACCCGCCGCACGCGACAGCGACAGGTATTCGAGACCGACGTCGAGCAGGAAGGTGATTCGCGCCTGTACCTCTTTGAGCACCCGCCCGGCGATGGCCGCCTGCCGTTCGTCGAGTTTCAGGCCGTTGAGGTAGTCGGCACATTCGGCCACCGACAGTGCGCACACCTCGGCGATGGACATCGCGCCGTAGCTGGGATGGTCGAGGGTCACCGACAGGATCTCGGGCCGCAGGCGTGCGCCCTGACACGCGGGACAGGGGATGTCGCGCATGTAGCCCTCGTAGCGTTCCTTCATCTGCTCGGACTCGGTCTGATCCATCCGCCGCGCGAGAAATGAGAGCACACCTTCGAACTCGGTGTAGTACGAGCGGGTTCGGCCGTAGCGGTTGCGGAACTTGACGTGCACCTGATGGTCGCTGCCCTTGAGGATGGCGGTACGCGCCTTGGCCGGCAGTTTCTTCCACGGGGTGTCCACCGAGAAGCCCATCTGATCGGCCAGGCCGCCCATGAGTCGCAGGAAGTAGTCGGCGTTGTGACCGGTCGACCACGGCGCGATAGCGCCGTCGGCCAGCGACAGCTCAGGGTCCGGGACGACGAGTTCCTCGTCGACTTCCTTGCGGATGCCGAGGCCGTCGCATTCCGGGCACGCACCGTAGGGCGAGTTGAACGAGAACGACCGCGGTTCGAGGTCGTCGATCGCGATCGGGTGACCGTTGGGGCACGCCATGCGCTCGGAGAAGCGTCGTTCGCGGTGCGGGTCATCTTCCTCGAGGTCTACGAAGTCCAGCACCACGATGCCGTCGGCCAGCCGCAGCGCGGTCTCGATCGAATCGGTGAGACGCTGCTTGGCCGTCGGTTTGACGGCCAATCGATCCACGACAACCTCTATGTCGTGCTTTTCCTGCTTCTTCAGCTTCGGCGGATCGGTCAGCTGGTGGACGACGCCGTCGATGCGGGCGCGGGAGAAACCCTGGGTTTGCAGTTCGGCGAACAGATCGACGAACTCACCCTTGCGGGTGCGCACCACCGGCGCGAGCACCTGGAACCGGACACCGGCCTCCATCTCGAGCACCTGGTCGACGATCTGCTGCGGCGTCTGCTTGGCGATCAGCTCGCCGCATTCCGGGCAGTGCGCACGGCCGGCACGGGCGTAGAGAAGCCGCAGGTAGTCGTAGACCTCGGTAATGGTGCCGACCGTGGACCGCGGGTTGCGGTTGGTCGACTTCTGGTCGATCGACACCGCCGGCGACAGCCCCTCGATGAAATCGACATCCGGCTTGTCCATCTGGCCGAGGAATTGCCGGGCGTACGCCGACAACGATTCGACGTAGCGACGTTGGCCCTCGGCGAAGATGGTGTCGAAGGCCAACGACGACTTCCCCGACCCCGACAACCCGGTGAACACGATGAGACTGTCGCGCGGGAGGTCGACATCGATCCCACGCAGATTGTGTTCTCGGGCGCCGCGGACAATGAGACGGTCAACCACTGGATAAGTCCTCGTTCGTTGCTGTCCGGCATGCCGGAAGTGCTGGCAGGTGAGCTGGGTGGAGGCGGTCGGCCTGCTGGTTGGACCGCTCCGCGCGTACCTTATCGACGGACTCCGACAACTACGTCGGGCCGTCGACCACTGCTCCACGATACGCGCGTGGCATGACCGTTGATCGGGGCAGAACCGTCGGGCACACCGACCACGGCGCCGCACCGGTGGCATAGCCTGGCCTCATGAGCCCTCAGGATGTTTCGATCAGCGACAGCTACAGTGGCGACCTGTCCGAATCGCCATCCCCGCAGCGCAGGAACCTCTCCTCTGCGTCGATCGTCAAGATGTCGGTCGGCCCGATGGACAACAACGTGTACATCATCACCTGTTCCGCGACCGGGAAACAGCTCGTCATCGACGCCGCCAACGACGCGGACCGGATTCTGGCGGTCGTCGATGGGCTGCCCGGAACACCCGAACTCATCTTCACCACCCACCAGCACCCCGACCACTGGCAGGCACTCGCGGAGGTGGCCGCCCGACTCGGTGTCCCGACCGCCACCGGCCGGCTCGACGCCGACCCCCTGCCGGTGACGCCGGATCGGTTGATCGACGACGGCGACACCATCTCGGTGGGTGACCTCACCCTGGAGGCCATCCATCTGGTGGGACACACTCCCGGATCCATCGCGCTGGCCCTCCGCGACGGCGACGTGGTGCATCTGTTCACCGGCGACTGCCTGTTCCCGGGTGGCGTCGGCAAGACCTGGCAGCCCGGCGACTTCGAGACGCTCCTCGCCGACGTGAGCGCGAAGGTGTTCGACCGCTACCCGGATTCCACCGTCGTGTACCCGGGCCATGGCACCGACACCACGCTGGGCGCCGAACGACCGGCCCTCGCCGAGTGGCGCGAACGCGGCTGGTGACCCCGGGGCAGACCCTGACCGGATCTCCGAACAGGGCACCTGCAGACGCTGCCGGTGACCGGTAACCTCGATAAGGTTCGCCACTCAAGCCATGGGGGTGAGCATCCGAGTCATGTCACGAGGAGGCCGTCAGTGTTGATCCGCCGAATTGCCCGACCCATGCTCGCCACTGCGTTCGTTGCCTCCGGCATCGACGCCCTGCGGAGCCCGACCGCGAAGGCCGAGACGGCACGCGGTTTCATCGACAAGTCCGTCGAGACCCTGCCCGACGATGTGACCGAGAAGGTGCCAACCGACCCGGAGACGCTGGTCCGGATCAACGGTGCGGTACAAGTGGGTGGCGGAATCCTGTTGGCCACCGGCAAGTTTCCGCGGATCGCGGCATTGGCGCTCGCCGGGTCGACGGTTCCCACCACGATCGCCGGCCACGCGTTCTGGGAGGAGACCGATCCCGAGACCAGGGCGCGACAGAAGACCCAGTTCTTCAAGAACGTCAGCCTCGTCGGCGGCCTGCTGATCGCCGCTGTCGACACCGAAGGCAAACCGTCGTTGGCCTGGCGTGGAAAGCGCAAGGCATCCGACGCCAGCCATGCGATCGCGGCCGCCTTGCCGCTGACCGCAGCCGCATCGGAATCCGGCTGGGACTCCTTGGTGGAACGCTCCCAGGAGGGTGCGCATGTCATCGGTGAGCGCTCGGCCGAAGCGGCCGACGTGATTCGCCAGCGGGCACCGGAGTTCGCCGAGCTGGCACGCGAACGGTCCACAGAGGCAGCTGACCTCATCCGCAGCCGGGCACCCGAACTTGCCGAGGCCGCCCGCGAGCGGTCCGTCGAGGCGGCCGAACTGATCCGTCAGCGCGCCCCCGAGCTCGCCGAGGCCGCACAAAAGCATTCGACCGAATTCATCGAGGCGGCGCATAAGCAGTCGGAGAAGGCCGGCAAGGCCGCCAAGGCAGCACAGAAGAAGTCCGACAAGGCCACCAAGACTGCGCAGAAACGCGTCGACAAGGCGGCCAAGACTGCGCAAAAGCGTGCCGACAAGGCCACCAAGACCGCGCAGAAACGAGCCGACAAGGCGATCGCGGAAGCTCAGCGACGCTCCGACAAGGCTGCCGGCGTAGTCCGGGACCGGGCTCCGGAGTGGGCCGACGAGGTCAGCTCGCTCGCCGATACCGCGCGCGACAAGGCGTCCAAGGGCGCCGACGAGGGTCGGCGCCGGTTGCGAGAGGCCCGCTCATAGCTCCGTCATCTGATCCCGCCCACTCGGGCCGGGGTTTGTCACCTCGGCTGCCCGCCCACGAGTATCCGTGGGCGGCACCCGATATGGACGGCGACCTACTCACCCGGCCCCGTGACATCGAGGGCCGCGACCTCGTCGTCGCGGTGGGATCCAACGCGTCACCGGAGGTGATGCGGACCAAACTCGCCCGCATCGCCACCGGTGACCCCGGCCCGCCGATGGCCCGGGTGACGGTGTCGCACGTCGCTGTCGGTCATTCCGCGCACGTCTCGGCGCGGGGCTACATCCCGGCGGCGCCCTATCACTCGCCGGGCGCCGTGCTGCACAGCGTGGGCGCCTGGCTCACCCCGGCCGAGGTGTCGATGCTCGATCACACCGAGCCGAATTACCGTCGCGTCGAGCTGGCCGTCGGCGATCATCCGGGCATCGACCATCCGAGCGGCACCGGCGCGACGTTCTCGGTGTATGTGTCGCTGCACGGCGTGCTCGCCGATCCCGATGCCGAACCTGTGCCTCTCGGTGCCCAGCGCGAGATCGTCGACTGGCTCGGCTCCCGCATCTGCGACAACGCGTTACACGGTCCGACAGCGGAGGTGTGCCATCGCCTGGCCGACCCTCGTGTGGGGGCACGGGTATCGGCGTCCATGCGATCGGCCGGCCTGTCGCGACCGGCCGGACTCCCCATCCACGACCCCGAGACAGGACCAGCACCGCGGTGAGTTCGACAGAGACCGACGTCGACACCCGCATCACCGAGGAACAGGAACACCTCGACCAGGTGTATGCGCGGCTCGACCGAATGCGCTCGAATACCCAGCGACGACTCTCGTCGACACTGCGCGAGAGCGGCGGAACCCCCCAGGCCCGCTCGGAACGCGAGTCCTACGAGCGGATGTACACCGACGACCTCGCCAAATTCGATGCGGCCGAACATAACCTGTATTTTGGGCGCCTCGACCTGGACGACGGCGAGACCCGCCGCATCGGCCGCATCGGTGTCCTCGACGACGACGCCGCCGACACCACACTGCTGCTCGACTGGCGCGCGCCGCTGTCACGGCCGTTCTATCTCGCCACCCCGGCCGCACCTGAGGACGTCGACCGGCGCAGGCACATCCGGACCCGTAACCGTCGTGTCCGCGCGGTCAACGACGAATTCCTCACCCTGGGTGAGGCCTCCGCCGACGACGTGGGACATGGCGACGTGGTAAATGAGAACGCGCTGGTCGCGGCGTTGAACGCCGCACGCACCGGCGAGATGACCGACATCGTGGAAACGATCCAGCGCGAGCAGGACCTGATCATCCGGTCGACACATCGCGGCGTCACCGTCATCCAAGGTGGCCCGGGGACCGGAAAAACCGCGGTGGCCCTGCACCGTGCCGCCTACCTGCTCTACACCCACCGAGACATCTTGTCGCGCAGCGGCATCCTCATCATCGGACCCAACGACGACTTCCTCACCTACATCGGCCAGGTGTTGCCGTCGCTCGGCGAGTCCGGGGTGCTCCTGTCGACCGTCGGCGACCTGTTCCCCGGCGTCCACGCCACCGCGCGCGACGACCGCCAAGCGGCGGCGATCAAGGGCGACCTGCGAATGGTCGACATGCTCAAACGTGCGGTGCGGGCGCGTGAGTCGTTGCCCGCCAAGCCGGTCCCGGTGGATTTCGACACCTATGAGGTGATGATCGACTCCGCCCTCGTCAAGGAAGCACGCGCCAAGGCCCGCAGCACGCGCAAGGCGCACAACCTTGCGCAGCCGACATTCCTTCGTGCCGCACTGGACGGTCTGGCCCGCGCGCACGCCGGCACGATCGGTTCAAGTCTGCTGGACGGCTCACAGTTGCTCAGTGGTGCCGATATCGCCGACATCCGGACCGAGATGAGTCAGGATCCGGAGATCCGACGGGCCTTGCTGCAGTTCTGGCCCACGCTGCACCCGCAGGAGATGCTGCGCGACCTGTACGGCGATCCCGCCGCAGTCCGGAAAGCCAGCCCGGGATGGTCGGACGCGGACCGGGCAGCACTACAGCGCGACACCACGTTCCGACAGGATGATGGCAGCGACTTCTCCCCTGCCGATGTGCCGTTGCTCGACGAGTTGGCCGAACTGATCGGGTTCGGCACCGATGACGCCGAGCGCGCGGAACGCGAACGCTGGCGCCGACAGCTCGCCGATGCCCAGGATGCGCTCGACATCCTCACCGGATCGGCCCCGCAGGATCTCGAGGACGAACTGGATCCGGAGATCCTGATGGCCTACGACCTCATCGACGCCGAACAGCTCGCCGCCCGGCAGACCGACACCCAACGCCTGACCACGGCCGAACGCGCGCACGGTGACCGTAACTGGGCCTTCGGACATGTGATCGTCGATGAGGCACAAGAACTCTCGACGATGGCGTGGCGAATGGTGATGCGGCGCATCCCGAACCGATGGATGACGATTATCGGCGACACCGCCCAGACCGGCGACCTCGCGGGCACCCGCGAGTGGGGCGAGGTGCTCAGACCCTATGTGGCCGCACGGTGGCAACTGCGGGAGCTCACCGTGAACTATCGGACGCCCGCGGAGATCATGACCTACGCGACCCGGGTCCTTGCCGCGATCGATCCGCAGATGACCCCGCCGACGTCTTTGCGCAGCAACGGTGTGGAGCCGGTCGCGATTCGTACCGAAGCTGCTGATCGCGCTCCAACCGCCGTTGCCGCCACCGGACGACCCGATCTCACGGGTCTCAGCGTCGTGATCGTTCCGTCGGAGCTGCAGGAGCAGGTCCGAGCCGTCGCCGATGCGGCGGCCGACGACTCCGGGCACCCACCACGAGTGCTCACCGTTGCCGCGTGCAAGGGTCTCGAGTTCGACAACGTCGTGCTGGTCGAGCCGACCGCCGTCGTCGCCGACTCACCGTTGGGCCTGTCCGATCTGTACGTCGCGCTGACCCGCGCGACGCAGCGACTCGTGGTGGTGCACGCCGACGATCTGCCCGCGGAACTCGCCGACATGCCTGCCGGGCAAGTCTGACATTCCCCGTCGGTCAGGCTGCCCCGGTTGCCCGCAGCTGCGACACCGCCTCCTCGAGGTCGATCACATCGGCGTATTTGGCCTGCAGGTCCAGCAGATTCGCCTCGTGCAGCCGGGGTTCGCGGTCGCCGCACGCATCGGCCACCACCAACGGTCGGAACCCGTGCTGCATGGCGTCGGTGGCGGTCGCTCGTACACAGCCGCTGGTCGACAGCCCACACAGGTAAACGGTGTCGATGCCCTGCGCGGTCAGCGTGGAGGCCAACGACGTCCCGAAGAAGGCACTTGCGTACTGCTTGGTGACCACTACGTCGTCTGGCTCCGGGCGACACCCCGGAACGTGGTCGGCCAGCGGTGATCCCTCCTCGAACACGTTGAGCGACGGAATCTTCCGCATGAACAGACCACCATCCGCACCGCCCGGCCGATAGCTGACCCGGGTGAAGATCACCGGTACCGCAACCTCCCGTGCCACCGACACCAGCGTGGTGGCGGCGGTCACGGCGTCCTCGACGGGAGCCCGCAGCGGTGATGAATCGTCGAGATAGGCCATCGTCAGATCGATCACCACCACCGCGGCCCGCGCCCCGGGACCCAACCGCCCGGCGAACCCCGACGCCCGGTAGTCCCCGAGGGTATCGGTCACGCCCCGACCGCCTTGCGCACGTTCACAGGTGGGCGTGGTGCCGGCAACCCCGTCTCCTCCTCGCACCGTTCGAGCAGCTCGGGGATCGACGGCCCCTTGTCGAATACGGGCAGTTCGCCGCGCTCGGCGCGGATCGCTTCGCGGCGTGCGCCGGTGGCGGCCACGTCGACGGTTCCGTCGGCGTCGCACACCACGCCGTAGGCGTCGGCCGCGGCGTCCGCACCCACCAGCCGGCGGCGGACCTCAAGGGCGACGAGCTCCGGATCGCGTTCGAGCGGATCGCCCCACCCGCCACCGCCCCAGGTCACGAAGTGCAGGACATCGCCGCGCGCCACCGGGACGTCGTGGATCTTACTCGGCAGGATCTCCACCTCACCGGTGGCGCGCTGAATCCACTTGCGGCCCCGCGCACCCGGTTTCCCACCGTTGACGCCCCACGGATAAGTCAGCCACCGGTCGTCGTGGATCGCGATCGTGCCCGGCTCGCCGAAGCGGTAGGCGACGTCGACGCCGTTGCCACCGCGGTGCAGACCCGCACCGCCGGTGTCGGCGATCGTCTCCCATCGTTCGATGCGCAGCGGATAGTACGACTCGAGGTACTCACACGGGATGTTGACAAATGACGGCCACAGCGAATGGCCGTCCGGGCCGTCCCCCATGGGCCGGCCGGGAATGCCGCCGAATCCGATGGAGTACAGCTGGAACCATTCGCCGTCGCGCGGTCCGCCGTCGTAATGTCCCGAGTACATGAAATGCGGCGACGACGAGAAGCCGGCGGCGTTCAGGATCTCCGGGTTCTTCTTGCCGAGCAGGCCACCGAACAGGTCGAACACCCGCCCGATCCCGTGGTTGCGACCGTTCAGTGCCGCAGGGTATCTCGGCTTCCAGAACGAATCCTCCGGGATGGTGACGTCGATGAGCGGATAGAAACCGTCGTTCCAGAGAATCTGCGGGTCGGCAACGGTGATCACGTAGATGCCGAAGAACATCCGGACCAGGTTCTCGTTGATGAAGTAGTTCACCGGCCCGACGGCCTGCGGGGCGGCCTCGCTGAAGTCGAGATGGATCTTCTCGCCGGTGCGGGTGAGCTTGATGGTGAGCTCGTACGGCCCGTAGCCGCACCCATCGTCGCAGATGAAATCGCTGAACTCGATGGTCTCGCCGTCGTCGAACAGTGTGGCCAGCAACACCTTCATCGCCTGATAGTTGCGGTCGAGCAGCGCGTCGAGCGCCGAGAGGTACACCTCCACCCCGAACCGGTCGCACAGTTCTACGATGCGTCGCGAAGCCGTGGTGCACGCGGCGACGAGGCCGTTGAGGTCGGCGCGGTTCCAGTCGGGCATCCGCACCTGATTGAGGATGATGTCGAGCGCCGTCTCGTTGAGCTCACCGGATTGGTAGAGCTTGAACGGCGGGATCACCACGCCCTCTTCGTAGATGGTGTGCGCATCGGCCGGCATCGAGCAGGGCGTCTTCCCGCCGACGTCGGACATGTGCCCAAACATCGACGACCAGCCGACGACCCGTCCGCTGTGGAAGATCGGCAGCACGATCAGCCAATCGTTGGCGTGGCTGATCGCCGCCCCGCAGGCGTACGGGTCGGAGGTGAGCAGGATGTCACCTTCGCCGACGGTGCCGGAGAAGTTGTCGAGGAAGTCGGGCACCGACAGCCCGAACTGTCCGACGACCATCTTGCCGCTGGGGTCGGCGATGAGCGGGAACTCGTCGTGCTGTTCGCGAATCCCCGGCGACAGCGCGGTCCGGAACAGGACCTCGTCCATCTCGTAGCGGGCGTTGCGCAGCGCGTTCTCGATGATGTCGAGGGTGACCGGGTCGACCGGCACCTTGGTGACGGGGTCGGTGGTTGTCTCGATGATGGTGGCCATCGTGGCTCCTGGGGGTGAGAGGTCGAAATGCTCTGGTGGGTCCGGGAGGTCGTTCGGGCGGAGCTGGCCGGGTCAGGCCGTGGCGCCGCCGGACGGCCGGATGAGCAGGCTGGCGTTGGGGTGCACGGTGGCCGCGTGCCCACTGAGCACGAGCGTGGTGGAGTCCATCTCGGTGATCACCGCCGGACCCTCGATCACGTTGCCGGCAGACAGTTTTGCCCGGTCGTAGATGCCCGCACTCACCATCGCGCCATCCATCCACACCTCGCCGGTGCGGATGAGCGCCGCCGACGGATCGGCGTCGCCTTCGGTGAGCGGCTGCCAGGCCACGTCGGGCCGCGGACCGCTCACCGTGACGCGCAGATTGATCACCTCCCGCTCGTTCTTGAGCAGGAACGAGAACAGTCGCTGGTGTTCGGCGTCGAAGGCCTCCCCCAGACGGGACAGGACATCGCCGCCGGTCAGTGCGTCGGCGTCGAGATCGACCGGGATCTCGAAACCCTGACCGTGGTAACGCAGATCGACCTGGAAACGCACGGTCTGCTGGTCGCGTGGGACCCCTTCGGCCGAGAGCCGATCGGCGGCCGAGTCCGCCAGTTCCGAGAGTGCCTGACGCACCTCGTCGTCGGAGGTCTCGGAGAAGGCGCGGATCAGGGTTCGCGCGCTCTCGTCCCGGACGCAGGTGGTGGCGTCGCCGTAGGCGCAGAGTACGCCCGGCGACGGCGGCACGATCACCGGCCACGATCCGGTGAGCCGGCCGAGCGCATTGGCGTGCAGCGGCCCGGCACCGCCGAATGAGACGAGTGCGAAATCCCTCGGGTCGTATCCCTGTTGAACGCTCACCAACCGCAGCGCGCCGAACATGTTCTCGTTGACGATGTCCACGATGCCGGCAGCCGCAGCCTCCGGGCCGTCGAGTCCCATCGCATCCGCGATGGACGCCACGGCGGCTCGACTGGCAGCCGTGTCGAGTTCGACCTCACCGCCGGCGAGTTCGCTGGGCAGGTAGCCCAACACCACATTGGCGTCGGTGACGGTGGGTTCGGTGCCGCCATTGCCGTAGGCGGCCGGGCCGGGATCGGCTCCGGCCGACTGAGGCCCGACGCGGAGTGCGCGGGTCAGTTCGGGCACGTGGGCGATCGAACCGCCACCCGCACCGACGGTTCGGACGTCGACGCTGGTGGCGCGCACGGCGAGGTCCCCCACCTTGGTCTCCCGACCGATCCGTGGTTCACCGCCGAGCACGAGGGCGACGTCGGTGGAGGTTCCGCCCATGTCGAAGGTGAGGAAGTCCGTGTAGCCGGCCTGCTCGGCAAACCATGCCGCGCCGGTGACGCCCCCGGCCGGTCCGGACAGCAACAGCGATACGGGATCCTCGGCCGCCTTCTCCGCCTGCACCAGGCCCCCGTCGCTCCGCAGGATCGACAGTGGCGCATCGATCCCCTCGTCGGCGAGAGATCGTGCGAGATTGTTGACGTATCTGGAGACCTCCGGCTGCACATAGCTGTTGGCCACCGTAGTGAGGGTGCGCTCGTATTCGCGCATCTCGGGTAGCACGTGACTCGAAATGGACACCGGGATACCGGGGAGCTCTTCGCCCGCCCACTGCGCGACCTGCTTCTCGTGCGTGTCGTCGACGTAGGAGTTGATGAGTGAGACAGTCAGCGCCTCGATACCCGCACCGGAGAGGCTGCGCAGTTGATCGCGCGCCTGGTGCTCGTCCAGCGGGGTCACCTCCGCGCCGTCGGCACCGATTCTCCCCACCACCTCCACCGTGTGCTCCAGTCGTGCCAGCGGCTCGGGTTTCGGCCAAATGATCCACCCGGCGAGGCCGCCCGGGACGAACGACCGCGCGATCTGCAGCACCTGCCGGAACCCGTCGGTGGTGACCAGCCCGACTCGCGCGCCCCGTCCCTGCAGGATCGCGTTGGTGGCAACGGTGGTGCCGTGGAAGATCTGCCCGACGTCGGCGAGGGCGATACCAGCCTCGGCACACACCTTGCGGATGCCGTTGAGCACGCCGATCGACTGGTCGGCCGGGGTGGACGGAGTCTTGGCCCGGTAGGTGGTGCCGGAGGTCTCCTCGAGCAGCAGCACGTCGGTGAAGGTTCCTCCGACGTCGACGCCCAATCGATAGCGCATGTGATTCTCCAGGTGTTCGGTTGTGCAGGGGTGGTTTTCAGATGACGCCGCGCTCGGTGAACGCCATGCGCTCGTCATCGGACAGGCCGAGAACCCGGCCGTAGATGTCGGAGTTGTGCTCGCCCAGTTCGGGTCCGGCGTGCCGGACCGACCCCGGGGTGTCGCCGAGTTTCGGGAACACCCCAGCCATCGGCAGCTCACCGAAATCGGGGTGGGCCACACGGACGATCGCATCTCGGGCGGCGAAGTGCGGGTCGTCGAACATGTCACGGGCGGTGTAGATCCGGCCCGCCGGGACACCGGCCTCGTGCAGGATGTCGAGCACCTCATCGGTGCCGAGGTCGGCGGTCCAGTCCGCGACGAGCGCGTCCAGTTCGGCCATGTTGACACCGCGGGAGGCGTGGTCGGCATACCGCGGATCATCGATCAGATCCGAGCGTCCCATCGCCGTTGCGAGACGGGCGAACACGGTGTCCTGGTTGGCCGCCACCAGCACCATCTCACCTCCTTTGGTCGGATAGACGTTGCTCGGCGCGATGTTCGGCAGTACCGACCCGGTGCGCTCGCGCTGATATCCGCCGACCTCCCATTCCGGCAGCAGAGATTCCATCATCGCCAGAACGGCCTCGTAGATCGCGGAGTCCACGAGTTGACCGCGTCCGGTGGTGGTGCGGTTGTGCACCGCGACCAGGATTCCGATCGTCGCGAACACCGCAGCGAGCGAGTCACCGAGGGATATCCCCGCACGCGAGGGGGTGCTGTCGGCATCGCCTGTCACGTAGCGAATCCCGCCCATCGCCTCGCCGATGGAGCCGAAGCCGGCCCGCGACGCATACGGCCCGGTTTGTCCGTAACCGCTGACCCGCGCCATGATGAGTCGCGGATTGAGCTCGCGGAGTTCGGCGAAGCCCAGCCCCCACCGCTCGAGGGTGCCGGGCCGGAAGTTCTCGATCACGATGTCGGATTGTGCGATCAGCGACCGCGCGAGCTCCTGCCCCTCGGTGCTGCGCAGATTGCAGGTGACCGATTTCTTGTTGCGGGCGACGACCGGCCACCACAGTGACTTTCCGTGGGCCTTCTCCCTCCCCCACTGGCGCATCGGATCCCCATTGCCGGGCGGCTCCAGCTTGATCACCTCGGCACCGAAGTCGGCGAGCAGCTGCCCGCAGAACGGCCCGGCCAGCAGCTGGCCCATCTCCACCACCCGCAGGTCGGCCAACGGCCCGGTTGTCGTCATGTCATCTGCCTCTCTCGTCGTCGTCGACGTGATCCGCGGCCGCTGGCCCGGGTCCATCCGGAAGCGACTGCAGGAGAACATGCTTGGCCGCACGCACGTGGGACCGCATCACCGAGTCGGCCCACACCGCGTCACCGGCCCGCAGCGCGGCGATCAGATCACGATGGTGTGCGCCGCTGCGTTCGAGGTCCGCTGGCGAATATCGATGAAATGTGCGCAGCACCAACGGGAGCTGGATCACCGCGCCCAGCATCGTGGTGAGCCGGCTGCTGGCCGCCGCCGCACGAACGATCGCGTGGAACTCGTCGTTGAGTTGCGCCACCAGATCGAGCTGCGGCCGGGGACCCGACGCGGCGTCCTCCATCAGGCCGGAGAGCTCCTCGAGTCGATCGATGTCCTTGCCGGCGATCCGTGATGCGGCTCGTTCGGCGGCCATCGCCTCGAGCGTCATCCGCAGGTCGTAGATCTCCTCCAGATCCTCCGCGGTCCACGCGCAGACCCGCGCGCCGCGATGGGGCAACACCTCGACGAGACCTTCCATCTCGAGTTGTCGCAGCGCCTCGCGGACCGGTGTCCGGCTGGCCTCGGTGAGGTCGGCGATCTCGACCTCCCCCAGCCGAGTTCCGGGACCGTAGGTGCCATCGATGATGCCGTCCCGGATGTGGGCGTAGACGCGATCCACGGCGCGGGCCATGTAGTACCTCCGCTCATCGAATTGTTCACAATGTAAACGCTGCACACCTCTGGCGCTGGGCCTTTTCGTAAACAATGTGTTTCGATGGCCTCTATTGCATACAACTGGCGCCTACCGCAAGATGGAGCGATGAGTGAGTTCACTGTGGTCGAGGTGGGTCCGCGCGACGGACTGCAGAACGAGAAGACACCGCTGTCGGTCGACGACAAGGTCTCACTGATCACCCGGCTCGTCACCGCGGGGGCGCGGCGCGTCGAGGCCGTCAGCTTTGTCAATCCGAAACGTGTTCCGCAGATGGCCGGCGCCGAGGAGGTGATGGAACAGCTCCCGCGGGATGCGGGGGCCTCCTACATCGGCCTGGTCCTCAACCGACGTGGACTCGATCGGGCGTTGGCCGCCGGCGTCGACGAAGTCAACGTGGTGGTGGTGTCGACCGACGAGTTCAGCACCCGCAATCAGGGTTGCACTGTCGCCGAAGGGATCTCCGCGGCCCTCGACATCGTGCAGGAGGCGCGTGCGGCAGGCGTGTTCAGCACGGTGACCATCGCCGCGTCGTTCGGTTGCCCGTTCTCCGGCGAGGTCGCTGCCGATCACGTGGTGGACATCGTGCGTCAGGTGGCCGCGGCCGGACCCGATGAGATCGCACTGGCCGACACGATCGGCGTCGGTGTCCCCGCGCAGGTGCGTGCGCTGGCCGCCGGTGCGGGCCGGGTGGCGTCGGAGATCCCGCTGCGGTGGCATTTCCATAACACCCGCAACACCGGGTATGCGAATGCTCTCACCGCGTTCGACATGGGCGCCGCTGCACTGGATTCGAGCGTCGGCGGTTACGGGGGTTGCCCGTTCGCACCCGCCGCGACCGGCAACATCGCGTCAGAGGATCTGGTGTACGCACTGGAACGGTCCGAAGTGTCCACCGGAATCCACCTCGCCGCGATGGTCGAGACGGCCGAATGGCTCGCCGGCAAGCTGGGTCAGGACGTCCCGGCCTTGCTGGGTCGGGCGGGACCGTTCCCGGGCACGGCCTGAGGCAAAGACGAACCGCTCACCGGTTGCCGGTGAGCGGTTCGCGAAAAGTTGCGTTACTAGGTCGTGTGCACGATCAGTACGTCGCACGCCGACTTGCGCGCCACGTCTGCGGGCACCGATCCGAGCAGTCGTCCAGCGATGGAGTTCAATCCTCGGTTGCCCACCACCAGCAGGTCCGCCTTGGCATCGGTCACGAGTTGCAGCAGCGCGTCGACCGGAGCGCCCTTCACCGAACGCGGGTCTATGTTGCCTGCGCCGGCCTTGGAAGCCCGCTCCTTGGCGGTGCGCAGGATCTCCTCAGTCGGCGAGGAACCCATCACCTGATAGGCCTCGTCCTTCAGCACGTCGGCTGCCCCGCCCGCACCACGATCGTTCGGGAAGTAGGCGCACGCGATGACCAACGTGGCCGACTCGCCGGCGATTGCCCCCGCACGGTCGACCGCCTTGAGCGATGACTCGGAGCCATCGGTGCCGACGACGATCGTCTGATATGCGCTCATCCATCCTCCACGTGTCAGTCCGCCTCGACCGGCGTCGAGGCAGGTGTCATCCCCACACTGTAGAACCCCTGATCCGGCAGATTAGTTTGCGGCGCCCGGTTTGTCCGCCGTTCGTGGGGATCGGCACAATTACTTGATGCCCGCGGCGTCCATGCCGCGCAGTTCTTTCTTCAGGTCGGCGATCTCGTCGCGGAGCCGTCCGGCCAACTCGAATTGCAGATCCCGGGCCGCAGACATCATCTGATCGGTCAGTTGCGACACCAGATCGGCCAGTTCGGCGCGCGGCATCGCCGATGTGTCACGCTTCTCGATGACGCCCGCGCTGCCCGCCTTGGACACCTCGCCTTGGGCCCGGCGACCGCGACTGGCGTTGCGGCCGGAACCGCCGACCGTGACCGCTTCATCCTCGGCTTCGCGGTACACCTGGTCGAGAATGTCAGCGATCTTCTTGCGCAACGGCTTCGGATCGATGCCCATCTCCTTGTTGTAGGCGATCTGCTTCTCGCGGCGACGTTCGGTCTCGTCGATCGCGTTACGCATCGAATCGGTGATCGTGTCGGCATACATGTGCACTTGTCCGGACACGTTGCGCGCGGCGCGGCCGATCGTCTGGATCAGCGAGGTGGTGGACCGCAGGAAGCCCTCCTTGTCGGCGTCGAGGATCGCCACCAGCGACACCTCCGGCAGGTCGAGGCCCTCACGCAGCAAGTTGATGCCGACGAGCACGTCGTACTCACCGGATCGCAGCTGCCGCAACAGTTCGACGCGACGGAGGGTGTCCACCTCGGAGTGCAGGTATCGCACGCGGATACCCAGTTCCAACAGGTAGTCGGTGAGGTCTTCGGCCATCTTCTTGGTGAGCGTGGTGACCAGCACACGCTCGTCGCGTTCGGTGCGTTCTCGGATCTCGTGCACGAGATCGTCGATCTGCCCCTTGGTGGGTTTCACGACGACCTCCGGGTCGACGAGACCGGTGGGCCGGATCACCTGCTCGACGAACTCGCCGTTGGCCTGGCCGAGCTCGTAGGGGCCCGGCGTTGCCGACAGGTACACCGTTTGTCCGATGCGATCGACGAACTCATCCCACGTCAGCGGCCGGTTGTCGATCGCCGACGGGAGCCGGAAACCGTAGTCGACGAGGTTGCGTTTACGCGACATGTCGCCCTCGTACATCCCGCCGATCTGCGGCACGGTCACGTGCGACTCGTCGATGACGAGCAGGAAATCCTCGGGAAAGTAGTCGATCAGGGTCGCCGGGGCACTACCCGGCCCACGTCCGTCGATGTGCCGCGAATAGTTCTCGATGCCCGAGCAGAAACCTACTTGCCGCATCATCTCCAGGTCGTAACTGGTGCGCATGCGTAGCCGCTGCGCTTCCAGAAGTTTGCCCTTGTTCTCGAGTTCGGCGAGACGCGCCTCGAGTTCCTCCTCGATGCTCTTCATCGCCCGCTCCATGCGCTCCGGGCCGGCCACGTAGTGGGTGGCCGGGAAGATGCGCAGGTTGTCCACCTCGCGCACCACGTCGCCGGTGAGCGGGTGCAGATAGTACAGCGACTCCACCTCGTCGCCGAAGAACTCGATGCGTACGGCGAGCTCCTCGTAGGACGGGATGATCTCCACGGTGTCGCCGCGTACGCGGAAGCTGCCGCGGGTGAATGCGGTGTCGTTGCGGGTGTATTGAACATCCACCAGGAGCCGCAGCAGGGCGTCGCGATCGATTTCGTCGCCCACACTGACCTCGACGGACCGGTCGAGATAGGACTGTGGGGTACCGAGACCGTAGATGCACGACACCGAGGCGACCACCACCACGTCGCGCCGGGAGAGCAGACTCGACGTGGCCGAATGCCGTAAGCGCTCGACGTCGTCGTTGATCGACGAGTCCTTCTCGATGTAGGTGTCGGTCTGCGCGATGTACGCCTCGGGTTGATAGTAGTCGTAGTACGACACGAAGTACTCGACGGCGTTGTTGGGCAGCATGTCCCGCAGTTCGTTTGCGAGCTGTGCGGCCAGGGTCTTGTTGGGCGCCATCACCAGCGTCGGGCGTTGCACGCGTTCGATGAGCCATGCGGTGGTCGCCGACTTGCCGGTACCGGTGGCGCCGAGCAGGACGATGTCCTTCTCCCCGCCGGTGATGCGCTTCTCGAGGTCGTTGATCGCCGTGGGCTGATCACCGGCGGGTTCGTACTCGCTGACCACCTCGAAGTGGCCACCGGTCCGTTCGATCTCCCCGACCGGCCGGAACTCGGAGTGCGCCACGACCGGGCGTTCTGCTGCAAAAGCCATAGTGCCAGGGTAAACGCGGGCTATGACAGTTGTGTTCCGTCGCCTGACCTGCGGGTTAAGGTGTTGGCCATGCCCAGCGGACCGCCTACCCCCAAGCGCCACCCACCCAAGCGCGAGGTGTTCGACGTCCCCGCGATGACCAACACCGATAACAAGGGCTTCGTGCGGCCGGTGGAGCGCTACGTGGTGGCCGACCACGGGCTCTACATGTCTCGGACCGCGGATCACCCACGGTTCAACCGTTTGGAGACCTGGCTGCTGCCCGCGCTCGGGCTGCGGGCGAACATCTTCCACTATCGGGGTGGCTACCGTGACGGTCAGCGCTTGTATCTGGACGTGGGACGGTTCTCCGGACCCGACGAGCACGGCCTTTGGCATGCCGAGGACTGGTACCTCGATCTCGTCGACGTACCGGGCCGGCCGTTGGAGTTGCTCGACGTGGACGAGTTGTTCGACGCTCGCGTCGCCGGCCTACTCGGGGCCGACGAGTGTGAGCAGGCGGTCATGATCGCGGCGCGAGCCCTGGTGGGGTCGGCCGAACACGGCCACGACGTGCAGGCCTGGCTGGACGCCGCGGCAGGCGGGCCGGTCTTCTTTCCAGACCGGCCCGCCTGAGCGCTCAGTAGATGGGCAAGACGAAGCAGGCGCCGGCCCGGATGAAGTCCGGGAACTGCACGCCCGGTCCGACGGTGACCGTTCGCTTCTTGGTGACGCCGTCCAAGGTGGCCGTCAGCACGTGCCGACCGGGCTCGGTCGGGCGCCAGACCGGATGCTCCATCACGCTGGTCGGCTTCTTGTTGTAGAACGTCACGGTCTTGCCGTTCACCGTCGACGTGAGCTTCAGGTTGCCCTTCGCCGAGCGTGGACCGGCCACCGGTACGTCGAGGCGATACGTGCACCCCGCGCCGTAGACGTTGTAGTTCAGCGAACCGGTCGCCGACGATCCGTAACCGGCGGGTGTGTCGACCGCGACGCCTTGCAGCGTTGCCGCACCGGCCGGCGCCCCAACGGCCACCCCGCCCATCGCCGCCGCACTGAAAGCGATTGCGCCCCCGACGATCCGCAAACGATTTCGACTTCCCCGACCAGTCATGCTCAACTCCACTTCACTGCGATTGCACTGTCAGATCACGCCTCCAGCGGGCGCGATGATGACGCTAGCAGGCACAAATATGAAATATGACACATTGGGTCACAATCGTAACCAGATGTCGCAATCAGTCCCAACGCCAAGGCGGGACGCCTCGGACCTGCGTGGTCCGAGACGCCCCGCACGGCGTCATGAGTGGTTCGGCGTCAGGAGGACGTGACGATGCACGATCCCGCGAGCGGCAGCTGGATGGTGATCTTCCCGAGTTCCGGAGCCGGAACCTCGAAGCCACTGCCGACCTGCAGTTCGCCGGTGGCCTTGCCCGTCTCGCCGGCCTGGGTCGCGGCGATCACGTAGCTGCCCGGCGCGCCGGGAGTCCAGGAGTAGGTCGCCTTACCGTCTTCGGCCTGCACGTCGTCGAGTTCGGTGGCGTCCTCGCCGTCCTTGGCGACCCAGAACGTCACCGGCACACCCTCGTCCTCTTCATCGACGGTGACCTCGATGTCGTAGGAACACTGATCGCCGTACACACCGGCGGTCGAGCCGTAGCCCGACGGGGTGGTCACCTCGATGCCGGTGATCGCTGCGTTGGCCGGCGCGGCCATCATCAGGGTGGCGGCTCCCGCACCGATGAGCGCTGCGGCGCCAGCGGCGATCCGGGTGAGGCGGGTCGAATTCACAGCCATGCGCTGTTCTCCTTTGACTAGGCATGCTGATCGCGTTGTTCTTGCACGATCAATTCAGGTATTCCACAGGATGAGACGTGCCACCAAATGCGGCACCAACCGGGTGTGGTGTCACCAATGGACACAGCAGGGGCGTTGCGGAGCATGTCCGCAACGCCCCTGTCGTGCTCAGAAGATCAGCTGTTGTCAGGCAGCGTAGGCGTCGAGAGCACGATGCAGCCGACGGGGAACGGCGAAATGATGTTCAGCGAACCCGTGTCCAGACCTGGATCAATGTTGATGCCGGGGGCGACGTTCAGGGTTGTGGATTGAGCGGGACCGCCTGCTTGCTCCGCCTTGATCACATAGGTTCCCGGCTCCTCTGGAGTGAAATCATAGGTCGCCGACAGGTTGCTGGGCGTTTCAGTCTTAACCGGCTCCGGGTCGTCGTTGATGTACCACGAAACCGGTGAAGCGTTAGTAGAGACCGTTGCCTCGATCTCGTACGTGCAGGAAGCACCATAAACGCCCGATGCGGAGCCATAGCCCGCGGGGGTGTTGACACCGATCTTCGTCACGGCGGCATTGGCCGGCGCGGCCATCATGAGGCCTGCGGCCCCGACGCCGGCGATTGCAGCGGCGGCGCTGAAGGCGCGACGGGTCTTGCTAACAGCCATGTGCTTCTCTCCCTTGGTAAATCCCGAATTTCACGATCGCATCCCGACGAGTGCGATCAGTTCAGGTATTCCACAGATATCACGATTCGGCAACTTTCAAGAGGCAGAATCGCCGTTTTGTTCCTGACTGTTCACGCAAGCTGCTACCGCATCAGTAGAGGATGATGCATGAACTGCCCGTGTAAACACCGACTCCGACGTTGAGTGGGCCGATCGACTCGCCCTCATCGCCCGTGCCCTGAGTCGCCTTGATCGTGTATTGCCCCGGAGCAAACGGGAACCATGGATACACCGCCTTGCCGCCGTCGGGCTTGATTGAACCGACCTGGTTGCCGTTAATGCTGAACACGACATTCTCAGTGCTGTTCTCGGGGACAGTGGCAATTACCCCGTATCCGCAGCTCGCTCCATACCGCTGGTCGAGCGACCCGAGTAGCGCAGAGTTGTCGATCTCGAGCTTGCTGACGTCCGCGCTCGCCGGCGCGGCCATCACCGCCCCTGCGGCCGCAACACTGGCAAACGCTACGGTCGCCGCGGCGGCGCGTCCCTTCGTGCGTGCACCCATGGCTGTTCTCCCTCGACTAGAGCAGTGATGTATGTCGCACCCGTGGGTGCGGCTTCACGCTAGCAAAGGTTCACGTCATGCACGATGGCGATATGGGTTTCTGCGCACACCCGTAGCCAGAGTTCATCCGATTGTGTGAATCGGTGCAGGTGCGAGCCCTTCGTGACGCTCGGCTGGCGCCTCGCTCCTCAGGGATCAGGAACAACGCACGGTGCGCCTCGCACCTCAGGGAACAGGAACAACGCACGATGGGCCCGCCGGGCGTCAAGACTTTGTGGCCTTCCAGGCGGCGACCCGCCGGTAGGCATCGTCGAACCACTGCTCTTTGGCCGCGACATAGCGACCGAGATCGCCCTCGGCCGCCTGCAGCGCCACCCGCTTGACCTCGGCGTACTCCGCTCGGGCCGCGGCGTCGTCACGGAGCCAATCGCGGAAATCCAGCGCAAACGCGCGGCCCGGCGAGTCCGCGGCACGCAGGTGTAGATTCACCGGTCGCCCCGGGTCGGCCGATCCGTGCAGCCGTCTTTCCCAATCCCCCTCGTCCACCGACCCGGTCGCCAGATCGGGTTTCGGATTGTCGCCGTCGATACCGGGCACTCGGGGAAATCCGCCGTCGGCGAGCACCTCGGCCAGTTGATCCGCGACACCAAGGTCGGCGACAGTGATCTGCAGATCGATCGTGGGCTTGGCAGCCAGACCCGGAATCGCGGTCGATCCGATGTGATCAATGGCCGACGCCTTGTCGCCGACCACCGCCCACAGTCGGTTCACCAGGCGGATACCCTCGGCGGCCCAGCCGGGATCGGGATCGGCCAACTCCAACGGACCTGCTACCGCCGTCCGCGACCGGACGTTCTGCTCGAAGGGAACCAGACGTTCCTCCCAGAGCGCTGCCGCCGCAGCGGCGAGATCCTCGGGACTACCGGAATTGTCGAGCCACACATCGGCCACCGCTCGGCGCTGCTCATCGCTGGCCTGAGCCGCAATTCGCGCACGCGCGTCATCTTCTGGCATACCGCGCGCCGTGGTCAGACGCTGCACACGTGTCTCGGCGTCGGCGTGCACGATCACCACGAGATGGAAGAACGGAGCCATGTTGCCCTCTACGAGCAACGGGATGTCCTGCACCACGATGGCGTCGTCCGGCGCGGCCTCGAGTAGCTCCTGGGTGCGCGCACCCACCAGCGGATGGGTTATCGAGTTCAGCTTCTGGCGCTGTTCGTCGTCCACGAAGGCCCTGGCGGCCAACGCGGGCCGATCCAGGCTGCCGTCATCGGCCAGGATCTCGTCGCCGAATGCCTCCACCAAGGCGGCCAGTCCCGGTGTCCCCGGTTCCACCACTTCACGCGCGATCTTGTCGGCGTCGATGTGATAGCCACCGCGGTGGATGAACGTCGTGGCCACGGTTGATTTGCCGGCCCCGATTCCGCCGGACAGCCCCAGTCTGATCACCCGACCAGTCTGACAAATCCTCCGCGAACCGATCACCGCTCCCTCGTTTCGTTCGCGCTGCATCGTTCCGAGCAGGTGGAACGAAAGGAGGGAGCGACGATCAGCGCTGCTCGAGCTCAGCCGGTGACACCGGTGAGTTCGATGGTCGGCTGCGGCAGTTCGGCCTGCGCCGTCTGCTCTCCGGTGGCCAGATCGACCGCGGTCACGGTCCTCGCATTCGGGTCGGTGACGTAGGCGACGCCCTCCTGCACATGAACGTTCGGCATCGGCGACTGCCATTCATCGGGCTCGGTCCACGCGTCGATGACGTCGATCTTGCGCACCTGATCCCCGGTCATCGGGTCATAGACGTACAGTGCACCATCGGTGCCGAGGATCACGGCTTCACCATCGGGTCCGCGTTCGATCGACCGGAAGCTGTAGCTGGCCGGGAAGTCGACGATGCGAAGATCGCCGGTCCGAGTGTCGGTGAGAGTGAACCGGTTCGGCCGCTCGAGTTCGGCGTCCTCGTCGGTCTTGTAGTCACCCAGGACGATCGGCGATGTTGCCGAGCCGGCCTGGTTGCCGATGCGTCCGTAGCCGTCGGGGCTGGCCACCTTCTCGATCTCGTTGCCGCGCACGACGAGAATGCCGTCCTGGCAGCCGAAGGTGAGGACACCGTCGGCGGCGGCGGCCTCACCGTGGACCCCGGGGCACTCGTCGGTGCTCGCGATCTCGTTGCGCTCCTTGTCGAGGATCGCGATGCCGCTGCGCTCATCCTCGTTTCCTCGTGTCACCACCAGGCTGCCGTCCGCGCGGAAGACCGCCACGCCATGATGAGGCTCAGGCACCGTGTACTCGGTCGATTTCGCATTGCCGCGCAGCAGCTCCGCCGGTTCGACGATGTCGACCTCCCCCGTGCCGTCGCTGAACAGCGTGATGCGGGAATCGTGCGGCACCACATGGCCCGGTTCCTCGCCACCGAAGGTCATGTCGGTCAGCTCGGGTTCTGATGTGTAGTAGTGCCCGTGGTCGCCGTGCTGGACGGTCCAGGTCCCCATGTCCAGAACGCGGAAACCGCCCGATTCCGAGACGAATACGTTGCGTCCGTTATCGGCGCTGTTGAGTCGGATGAACCCCTCGGTGGGGATGTCGGCCACCTGCTCCAGGTTTTCCGCGTCCAGCACCAGAATGCCGCCGTCGTAGCTGAGCGCCAGACGCGGTGTGGCGCTGTGCTGTTCAACTCGTTCACCAGAAGCGTCGGCAGTGCTGCTCGGCGCAGCATCGTCGGTGCTATCGGTGCCACACGCGACCAGCGCGAACGATGCGGCAGCACACAGCGCCGCCACCCTTGTCAGATTTGTCTTCTTCACATGCACGGGAGACAGTCAACGTGTTAATGAAAATTATTGTCAACTGCTAATGGTTCGATTCCGCTGACCCAGGTCGACCAGCATTGGCAGGCTGGTCGAGTGGGTAGCGATGCTCCGCTCCGGTCACTAACTCAGCGGTCCGTGATACCGGCACCGATCGACGCGGTGTGGGATCGCGTCAGCCGAATGGAGGGCATCAACGATGAGCTGATGCCCTACCTCAAGATGATGCTGCCGCGCCGGCATCGCGGGAAAACACTGGCCGACATCGAGGTCGGCACGAGCGTGGGCAAGGTGCGCTTGCTGTTCGGCGGTTTGTTGCCGCTCGACTACGACGAACTGACCATCGTCGAACTCACACCTGGGCGCGGATTTCGCGAAGAGTCCTCGATGGCCTCCATGCGGGTGTGGCATCACGCCAGAACACTGACACCGCTCACTCTCGAGCGCACCGAGGTTGTCGACACCGTCGCGTTACGCCCACGTCTGCTGCTGAGGCCGGCCGCACCCCTGCTCGCCCGGTTCGTCGAGCATCTGTTCCGGCACCGACACCGGCGGTTGGCCGCGCACTTTGGCGGTTGAGTGCGTCGGGTACAGACGCGACCACCATCAGGGTCATCTCCGCTGCTGCCGACGACACCTGGGCTCAGGACGATCAGCACGAAGAACAGAACTCCCCGACTCGTGATGAGCCGGGGAGTTCTGTGTCAGTGAGATTCGAATCAGGCGTTGCCCGACAGCTTCTCGCGCAGTGCGGCGAGCTGCTCGTCGCTGGCCAGCGAGCCACCCGACGATGCCGGAGCGCTGCTGCCGGTGCTGCGGCTCTCCGATGCCGACGAGTAATCCGACGGGGCGTTGGCGGCCTCGGCGGCGGCAGCGGCGAACTTCTCCATCTGAGCGGTGTGCATCTTGTGGCGACGCTCGGCCTCGGCGTACCGGGCCTCCCATGCCTCACGCTGCTGCTCGAAGCCCTCGAGCCACTCGTTGGTCTCCGCGTCGAAGCCCTCGGGGAAGATGTAGTTGCCCTGCTCGTCGTAGCTGTCGGCCATGCCGTACTTCGACGGGTCGAACTCCTCGGTGTAGTCCTCGTTGGCCTGCTTGAGGCTCAGCGAGATCCGGCGACGCTCCAGGTCGATGTCGATGACCTTGACCATCGCGTCGTCGCCGACGGAGACGACCTGATCGGGCACCTCGACGTGGCGCTCGGCCAGCTCGGAGATGTGGACCAGGCCCTCGATGCCCTCGTCGACGCGGACGAACGCACCGAACGGCACCAGCTTGGTGACCTTGCCCGGCACGATCTGACCGATCGCGTGGGTGCGGGCGAACTGACGCCACGGATCTTCCTGGGTGGCCTTGAGCGACAGCGACACACGCTCGCGGTCCAGGTCGACGTCGAGGACCTCGACGGTGACCTCATCGCCCACGGCGACGACCTCGGACGGGTGATCGATGTGCTTCCAGGACAGCTCGGAGACGTGGACCAGACCGTCGACGCCGCCGAGATCGACGAACGCACCGAAGTTGACGATCGAGGACACGACGCCCTTGCGGACCTGTCCCTTCTGCAGCTGGTGCAGAAACTCGCTGCGGACCTCGGACTGGGTCTGCTCGAGCCATGCACGACGCGACAGGACCACGTTGTTGCGGTTCTTGTCGAGCTCGATGATCTTGGCCTCGATCTCCTTGCCGATGTACGGCTGCAGATCGCGGACGCGACGCATCTCCACCAGCGACGCCGGGAGGAAGCCGCGCAGACCGATGTCCAGGATCAGGCCGCCCTTGACGACCTCGATGACGGTGCCCTTGACGGCCTCGTCCTTCTCCTTGAGCTCCTCGATCGTGCCCCAGGCGCGCTCGTACTGCGCACGCTTCTTGGACAGGATCAGGCGGCCTTCTTTGTCCTCTTTGGTGAGAACCAGGGCCTCGACCTCGTCACCGACGTTGACGACCTCGTTGGGGTCGACGTCGTGCTTGATCGACAGTTCGCGCGACGGGATCACGCCTTCGGTCTTGTAACCGATGTCGAGCAGAACCTCGTCCCGATCGACCTTGACGATGGTGCCTTCGACGATGTCGCCATCGTTGAAGTACTTGATCGTGGAGTCGATGGCGGCGAGGAAGTCCTCAGCCGAGCCGATGTCATTGACGGCTACTTGCGGCGAGGTGATCGTGGGGGACGACATATTTGTGAGTTGCTCCGGACAGGTGTGTTGTAGGTACAGTTCAGTTGCCGCCGTCGGTGAACGGATGCTGAACTCCGGGCACGACGGCCGCACGCGCCGAGGGCGCATGCGCGTAGAAGGTTACGCCAGTCCGCTTGCCCTGGGCAAATACGCTCTCCCCGGCCGGTCCGGTGACGCCCGACGACCCCGTGCCGCGGGGTCCTCTCGCGGGCGAAGGGTCACCGTCCTCGAGGTGGGCGGTCCCTCATTTCGGCTGGTCAGCAGCTATCGGGCGCGGCTGAGAACACTCACCGGCCACGACGAACCGCTCACCGGCACTGCCTGCTCCCTCACCTCGATACCCACTCGATACCCAGGTGCTCGCCATTCTGGTTGACTGGCGCCGTGGCGCATTCCATCGAGCTCCTGCCCGATGAGTCGATCGACGCCCGTGTCCGCGCCGAATGGCAGGCGCTGGCCGACGCCGGGCTGCCCAGCGCCGCCTGTATCCGCGCCTCGACCAATCGCCCACACGTCACATTGATCGCGGCCGGGCACATCGACGGCGGTGTCGATGACGCACTCGGGGCCTGTGCGAAAGACCTGCCTCTGCCGTGCCAGATCGGCGCTCCGGTGCTGTTCGGCCACGGGACCCGCCGCACGTTGGCTCGAGTGGTGGTGCCGAGCGCCGCGCTGTTGGCGCTGCACCGCCGGGTGTGCGACATCGCCACACCTTTCCTCGGTGACAACGGCGCCTTCGCTCATGCCGCCCCGGGCGACTGGACCCCGCACATCACACTCGCCCGGCGCGTCGACACCACGCAGCTCGCCGCGGTCCTCGACGTCCTCGACGCCGTCGGCTCGCTCGAGGATTCCGGCTCGTTCACCACGGTGCGTCGTTGGGATCCCGACAACCGTCGCGACCACATCGTCGCCGGCGGACCGGCCGCGACGACACCGTGAGAGAACCTCACCACCGCGTGAGAGCGAACTGAGAGCGAGGAGACGCATCGTTGCCCCATGAGCACAACAACACCTTCGACAACGACACCCTCCACATCAACGACCACGACTTCCCCCTCCCCCGGACCGACGCACTCCGACGACCGGCCGGTCACGGCCGACGCCTTCGCCGAGCGCATCTTCACCTCAGCACTGGCGACCGCCGAGACGATGAGTATCTATCTCGGCGAACGCCTCGGGTGGTACGACTGCCTCGTCCAACACGGCCCGGTGTCGGCTGACGAGTTGGCCGACCGCACCGGCACTCATCGGCGCTACGCCAGAGAATGGCTGGAGATGCAGTCGGCCTTCGGGATACTCGACGCCGACCTAGATGCCGACCCGATCCGCTTCGGCATCCAACCGGGGGTGGCCGAAGCCCTCACCGACACCGCCAGCCTCGCCTATTTGGGCACGCTGCCGCGGATGTTCGCCGCATCGTTCGGCCAGCTTCCGGCCCTGCTCGACGCCTACCGCACCGGCGGCGGTGTCAGCTGGGCAGAACTGGGCGCCGACGCCCGCGAATGCCAGGCGGCACTCAACCGCCCGTGGTTCGACCGTCAACTCGCGCCTGCGCTCGCCGGCGTCGACGGCCTGCACGCGCGGCTCTCCCGTTCCGGCGCCCGCATCGCCGACGTCGGATTCGGCGCCGGTTACTCGACCATCGCGCTGGCCAAGGCCTATCCGGAGGCGACATTCGTGGGCCTCGATGTCGACGAGGCGTCGGTGCAGATGGCGCGTCACGCAGCAGCGGAGGCCGGCGTCGACGATCGGGTGGAGTTCGTGCTGGCCGACGCCTCCGACGCAGGGCAGCGCGGACCGTTCGACGTGGTGTTCGCCTTCGAGTGCGTCCACGACATGCCCCGCCCGGTGGAGGTGTTGGCCGCGGCGCGGGCGGCGCTGGCGCCCGACGGTGTCATGGTGATCATGGACGAGGCGGTCTCCGATGAGTTCGCCGGCCCCGCCGACGATCTGGACAAGATCATGTACGCCTTCTCGCTGTTCGTCTGTCTGCCCGACGGAATGAGTTCGACACCCTCGGCAGGCACCGGAACGGTGATGCGCGCGTCGACACTGCGCGCCTACGCCCAGCAGGCCGGGTTCGCCGAGGTGGAGGTACTGCCGATCGAGGAGTTCAGCTTCTTCCGGTTCTACCAACTCACGCCGGGCTGAGCGCTGCCAGCGCCGCGGCCACCACATCGACCCGCGGTCGATCGGCGCCGCGCATCATCGCCTCGTCGAGCGTCGGGCCCCCGAGACGCTCCCGCAACCGACGATGCGCGGCGTCGAGCCGTTGCGCGTCGCTGCCGTAGGCCCCCGCCCCGGTGATCTCATCGGCCCGGCGCATCGCACCCAGCAACTCGGCCGCCGCCTCAGGCCGATCGAGTTGTAGCAGTACGTCGACAACGGTGCGCAGCGACACCCACTGGTGTGTCCAGTTGCCGGCGTCGCGCCAGTGGTTGAGCACATCGGTGAACAGACGAGCGGCCACCTCCGGTGTCCCGCAACGGGCTTCGATGGATGCCCGGGACACCAGTGCCACACCCATCAGATAGCGGTCACCCGTGTGCGCAGCAGAAGCGATCGCATCGTCGAGCAGCTCGCCGGCTCGACTCGGATCGTCGTCGAGAATGCACTCACCGGCACCGTAGCGCGCCCATCCTTCGACGACGGTCTCCCCTGCCGCGGTGCATAAATCGGCGATCCGCAGCGAAGCCCGATGCGCGGCGGGCCCGTCGCCGGCGTAGGCGTTCATCAGCAGCACGCAGAGGTCGGCCATGCGGCCCGCGCCGGCCATCCCCGCGACCGTTCCCGCTGCCCGGAAATCGCGGGCCAATCGCGACGTCGCCGTCACATCCCCTTGGAACAGGCCGACCTCCACGAGCATCATCCGTAGGTAGACCTCCACGGCGGGTGCGGGGCTGCACGCCAGCCCACACCGAACATACTCCTTGGCGGTCAACAAATTCCCGTCGAAGCGGGCCCCGGCGGCGGCCACCGCCCACGCCGCGGGCAACTTTGGGGGATCTTCCACCGACACATCGGCGGCTGCGCGAAGCCGGCGTGACCAGGCGGTGGCCTCGGTGCTCATGGTCAGCTCCAGGAATGGGATCACCCCCGCCATCATCCGGTCGCCGAGCGTCGGATCGACCTCGCAGGCATGGTCGACCGCCTGTCGCACATCGTCGAGGCGCGCCGCGACCAGACCGGCTGCCGCGACGTGGCCGGGGCCGAAGAGATCCCGGACCAGTGGCGCGATCCGATCGGCCACCAGGTGCGCATGCGCCGCTCGCGCCGATGTGCGGCGACCGTTCTCGTCGAGTCGTCGAAGCCCGAAGGCGCGCAGGGTCTCGAGCATTCGGTAGCCGGAGTCGTCGGCCGAGAGCATCGAATTGTCGACGAGCTCACTGACGATATCGGCCACCTCGTCACGCGGTACCACCTCACTGTGCCCCGCGAGCGCTTCCGCGTCGTCGAGGTCGAAGCGCGCCGGAAACACCGCCAGGACATCGAACAAAGCGCGACCCGCATCACTCAACAGCGCATACGACCAGTCGACTAGCGCATGCAGACTCCGGTGCCGGGGGTCGGTGTCCCGGGGACTGTGCAGAATCCGGAATCGCCACTGAAGGCGGTCCACCAGCGCCGCCGGAGCAATGGCGCGGGCTCTGGTCGCGGCGAGTTCCACGCCGAGCGGCAGCCCGTCGAGTCGTCGGCAGATCTCGGCCACTGCTGCGGCGTTCTCCTCGGTGAGCACGAATCGATCGTTGCGGGCGTGCGCACGAGTACAGAAGAGCTGCACCGACGGGCTCTCGGCGATGGCGGCCGACGACGCGTTCGCCGCCGGCACCGTCAGCGGCTCCAGCACGCTGACCTGCTCGGCGGTCAACCCCAACGGAACACGCGACGTCGCCACCACCGATAGGTCGGCACATCGACTGATCACCGATTCGACCAGCTCGGCGGCCGCGTCGACCACGTGCTCGCAGTTGTCGAGGACAAGCAAACCGACTCGGCCCGAGAGTGTTTCGACGAGCGCCTCGAGATCGCCGAGATCCCGCCGCGGAGCGGCCCCGGTTGCCGACACGACGCTGTGTACCACGTCGGCCGGCGACGCCACGCCCGACAGCTCTGCGATCCAGGTGGCCCCTTGGTGACGAACATGTTCGCGCACCAGCGCGGTCTTGCCCACTCCGCCTGGCCCCACTACCGTGACCACCGTTCCCGGGCGGATTCGAGCCGCGAGATCGGCCAGCTCAACATCACGGCCGATGACTCTCACGGACGCCTCCGGTGCGGGTCTGCGGCGTGTCGGCGGCGCGGTGCCCGTGGGCGTTGCAGGGGCGGTGGGTGTCGGCGCCCGTTCGCCGGCGAGGATACGTTGGTGCAGGTCACCGAGCCGAATGGTGGGTTCGGTGCCGAGGTCGGTCGCCAGCCGTGCCCGCAGTCGTCGGAACACCGCGAGCGCCTCGGCGGGGCGGTCGGCTTGCCAGAGGGCGAGCATCCGCGCCTGGTGCACACTTTCCCGGTACGGGTGTGCCGCGGCGGCGGGCTCGAGTCGACTCGCGGCATCTGCCGGTCGTCCCGAACGCAGCAGCGCATCGGCGGTCGCCTCGACGATCCGTACCCGGGTTTCCTGCAGCGCCTCGACATCGCCACGCACCCATGGCTCATCGGCGAACTCGCCGAATGGTCTTCCACGCCAAAGACTCTCCGCAGAATCGAACAGCGCCACCGCAGCGCCCGGGTCGGCCTCGGTCACCGCACACCCGGCATGGAAGCGGTCGGCGAACGCGAGGAGGTCCAGTTCGTCGCGGTCGACCCGAAGCGAGTAGCCGGGAGCGGCGGTGACGATCGCCAGTTTGTCTGTCACGCCGTGCTCGCGCAGTTGCGCACGCAAGCGGAACACCAGGTTGTGCAGCGCAGCCTCCGGATTGGTCGGCGGACTCTGCCCCCAGAGGATCTCCGCGAGCCAGTCGGCGTCGGCAGCGACATTGGCACGGGCGCCGAGCGCGGCCAACAGGCACCGCAGCCGTGGACTACCGAATTGAGCAGCGCGCGCTTCCGTCGGTCCCGACACATCGATCGGGCCCAGGAGCAGGAGGCTGACCACGCGCGATTTTATCACCGTGTGCGCTGCTGGCGGCTCCGATCCAGCCGATACCAGTCGCTAGACTCACCGGCATGAGTGAGGAGCGCACCGACGATGCCGGCTCGACGCATCGACCTCCGCGCATTCTCGGGCGCGTCGACTCACCGACGAGTGACCGCGCCAACCGATGGTGGTGGGACCACGACGCCGACAACTATCACGCCGAACACGGCGCCTTCCTGGGAACCCATGCCGCCGGCGGGGACTTCGTGTGGTGCCCGGAAGGCCTGCGAGAAGCTGACATCGGCCTGCTCGGTGACATCGCAGACCGCGACATCCTGGAGGTCGGCTGCGGCTCGGCACCGTGTGCCCGGTGGCTGGCCGGACAGGGCGCTCGTGCGGTCGGCGTCGATCTGTCGCGTCGCATGCTCGGCATCGGACTCGCCGCGATGGAGCAAGACCGCAGCCGGGTCCCGCTGGTGCAGGCGACCGCCGAGGCACTTCCCTTCGCGGACAGTTCGTTCGACGTGGCGTGCTCGGCCTTCGGCGCGGTACCGTTTGTAGCCGACTCGGCGCATGTGATGGCCGAGGTGGCCCGGGTCCTGCGCCCCGAAGGACGCTGGGTCTTCGCGGTCAATCATCCGATGCGCTGGATGTTCCTCGACGACCCTGGACCCGACGGCCTCATCGTGCAGATCCCCTACTTCGACCGCACCCCTTACACCGAGGTCGACGACGCCGGCGCCATCACCTACGTGGAACACCATCGGACCATCGGCGATCGCGTCCGGGAGATCCGCGCGGCCGGGTTGGTGCTCGACGACATCGTGGAACCGGAGTGGCCGGAGGGTTTCAAGGAGGTGTGGGGGCAGTGGAGTCCTTTTCGCGGACAATACTTCCCGGGCACCGCGATCTTCTGCTGCCGAAAGGTGTGAGGTCGGGGCCCTTCGTGACACTCGGCTGGCGCCTCGTTCCTCAGGCAACAGTTGGTGACACTCACAGGACGCGCTCGGAAGCAGTTGCCTCACAACAACTTTGACAGGAAACCCTGAGTACGTTCGTGTTGCGGGTTGGCCAGCACCTCACGCGGATTACCCTGCTCCACCACCACACCGCCGTCCATGAACACCAGTTGGTCGGCGACCTCACGGGCGAAGCCCATCTCGTGGGTGACGACCACCATCGTCATCCCGCTGGCCGCGAGTTCACGCATCACGCCGAGCACCTCCCCGACGAGCTCCGGATCCAGCGCGGACGTCGGCTCGTCGAACAGCATCAGCTTGGGTTCCATCGCCAGCGCACGGGCGATGGCGACACGTTGCTGCTGTCCGCCCGACAGTTGGGCGGGGTAGGTGTCGGCCTTGTCGGCCAAGCCCACCCGGGCCAACAACGTGCGGGCACTCTCGGTGGCCTCCCGTTTGCTCTTCCGTTTCACCTGTGTCGGCGCCTCGATCACATTCTCCAACGCGGTGCGGTGCGGGAACAGGTTGAAGTGCTGGAACACCATGCCGATGTCGCGGCGCTGTTTGGCTGCGTCCTTCGGGCTCATCTCGTGGAGCTTGTCGCCACGTTCGCGGTAGCCGATGAGATCACCATCCACGTAAAGCCGTCCCGCATTGACCACTTCGAGATGGTTGACGCAGCGCAGGAACGTCGACTTCCCGGAACCAGACGGCCCGATGAGGCACAGCACCTCGCCACGGCCCACCTCGAGAGTGATGCCCTTGAGCACCCGCAGGGAGCCGAAGTTCTTGCAGACCCGGTCGGCGTAGACCATGGGGCGTTCAGCGACGCTCATCGCTCTCCCCTTCCGCGATCGTTGTGTTCGGTTTGGCAGCCATGGCCTTGAGCTGTCGGGCGGTCATCTGCCGGCTGGCACCCTTCGAGTAGTACCGCTCGAGGTAGTACTGGCCGACCATCAGGATGCTGGTGATCGCCAGGTACCAGGTGGACGCCACCAGCAGCAGCGGAATCGGCTCGAAATTCACCCCGGAGATGTCCCGCGCACGCCCGTACAGATCCCCGGTGAAGGGCACCGCAGCCACGAGGCTCGTCGTCTTGAGCATGCTGATCACCTCGTTGCCGGTCGGCGGGATGATCACGCGCATGGCCTGCGGTAGCACCGTGCGCCGCATGGCAAGCGACCATGACATACCCAATGCGACGGAGGCCTCCATCTGACCCTCACCGACCGACGAGACACCCGCCCGCACGATCTCGGCCATGTAGGCCGCCTCGTTGAGCGCGAGGCCGATCATCGCGAAGATGAACGCCGAATACAGTGCCTGGATATCGAAATGCGCGAACTGCACGACGAACGGGATGCCGAGGTCGATCTGCTTGTAGATCGCCGGCAACAGCCCCCAGAACACCAACTGCACATACACCGGTGTGCCGCGGAAAACCCAGAGATAGACCCACGCGGTCGACCGCAACACCGGATTCGACGACAGTCGCATCACGGCGAGCAGCACGCCCAGCACGATCGCGATGATCATCGACAGCACGGTGAGCACCAGCGTGTACCACATGCCCGTGAGGATGCGGGTGTCGAAGAGATAGTTGGCGTAGGTGTTCCACGCGTACGCGCTGTTGGTGGCCGCGCCGTAGACGAACAGCACCACCAGCACGAGCACGATGGCGGCGGCGAACCACTGGCCCGGGTGACGCAGTGGCACCGCCTTGATGGGTTCGGGCTCAGCGGAGACCCGGTCGGCCCCGCTCGGGCCAGTCGCTGGTGCTGTCACCGGTCAGCTGACCGCACCGTTGATGACCGACGTGGGGATCGTGCCCGCTCCGAGACCCCAGTGCTCGGCGATCGTCTGGTACTGGCCGTTGTCGATCAGGTACTGGACCGCCTGCTGCAGCGCCTGCGCCAGCTGCGATCCCTTCTGCACGGGATAGCCGTACGGCGCAGAGTCGAACACACCACCGGCCGGCTCGAGCTCGCCGTTGGACCGCTCGATCGCGTACGAGGTGACCGGCGAGTCCGCCGACATCGCGTCGACGCGGCCCAGCATCAGTGCGTTGGTCGCCTCGTCCTGGCTGTCGTAACGCACCTTCTCGATGGCGGGCTGACCGGCGTCGGTGCAGGCCTGGCTCTTCGCCGGGATCTCGTCGGTGTCCTCATAAGTGGTGGACTGCACCGCAACCCGCTTGCCGCAGGCATTGTTGGGATCGATACCCGCGCCGACCTGTTGGGCCCACTGCACACCCGCGCTGTAATAGGTGACGAAGTCGACCTGCGCTTCGCGCTCCTTGGTGTCGGTGAACGACGACATGCCCACGTTGTAGGTTCCGGCTTGGACCGACGGAATGATGGTGTCGAACTGAGCTTCTCGGTATTGCGGTGTCAGGCCGAGCACGCTGCCGACCGCGTTCATCAAATCGACGTCGAAGCCGATGATGTCGCCATTGGCGTCCTTGAACTCGTTCGGCGCGTACGGCACATTGACGCCGACGATCAGCTGTCCGGACTCACGGATCGGGGCAGGCACCAGGTCGGCGATCTCGGCCACCGGTTCCACCTCGACGCTGGTCGGCGAGATGTCGGCACCCAGGCCCTCACTCTCCTCGTTGTTCGAACAACCCGCCAGTGCGAGGACCAGGATCGACAACAGTGCGATGAGCACACCGACCGGTCGCGACGATCGCAGAAAACGCATCAGATACCCCATCTGTTCTCTTCCCCACCATGCAAGCGCATGATCGGGCGCGCACTCGAGACGCCGGCGGCAGCCATCGACGCACTGTTCGAACACTAGTGGCTGGCAAGCCGTTCCACCTGACGGTTACGAGAGATTTACGCCGCGGCGACCAGACGCATCGGTCAGTGCGCTGCGTCGTCCCATGACCGGCCGAAGCCCACCGACACCTCCAGCGGCACCGACAGGGTGATCGCGCTACCCATCTCGTCGCGGACGACGGCCTCCACCGCTTCGCGTTCCCCGGCCGCGACCTCGATGACGAGTTCGTCATGTACCTGTAGCAGCATGCGCGACTGCAGCCCCTCCCGCCGGAGCCTGCCGTACACATTGATCATCGCAACCTTGATGATGTCGGCCGCGGTGCCCTGGATCGGCGCGTTGAGAGCCATTCGTTCCGCGGACTGGCGACGCTGCCAGTTGTCGCTGTTGAGGTCGGGTAGGTAGCGGCGCCGACCGAACAGGGTCGCGGTGTATTCGTTTCGGCGTGCCTCATCCACGACGTTGTGCAGGTAGTCACGCACTCCGCCGAACCGCGCGAAGTAGGCCTCCATCTGTTCCTTGGCCTCGTCGCGACTGATCTTGAGTTGGGCGGCCAGCCCGAAGGCGCTCAACCCGTAGGCGAGCCCGTATGACATGGCCTTCACGCGATGACGCATCTCGGTGGTGACCGCGTCGATGGGCACGCCGAACGCCCGCGAGCCGACGAAATTGTGCAGATCCTCGCCGGTGTTGAACGCCTCGATCAACCCGGCGTCCTCGGACAGGTGCGCCATGATGCGCATCTCGATCTGGCTGTAGTCGGCGGTCATCAGACATTCGTGGTCCGATGCCACCACGAAACCCTCGCGGATCTGTCGGCCGGCCTGCGTGCGCACCGGGATGTTCTGCAGGTTGGGTTCGGTCGACGAGAGCCGACCGGTGGCCGCGATCGTCTGATTGAACGTGGTGTGCACCCGCCCGTCGTCGGCCACCGATTTGAGCAATCCATCAACGGTGACCTTGAGCCGGGTGGCGTCACGGTGCTCGAGCAGATGCGCCAGGAACGGATGCTCGGTTTTCTCGTAAAGGCTCTGCAGCGCATCGGCATCGGTGGTGTAGCCGGTTTTGGTCTTCTTGGTCTTCGGCATGTCCAGTTTGTCGAAGAGCACGGTCTGCAACTGCTTGGGTGAACCCAGGTTGATCTGTTCGCCGATCACCTCGTAGGCGGAGTCTGCCGCGGTGCGGATGCGTTGGGCGAAGTCGGCTTCCAGTTCGCGGAAGTGCTCGACGTCGACAGCGATGCCGGCGGCCTCGAGTTCGGCCAGGACGAAGGCCAGCGGCAGCTCCATCTCGGTCAACAGGGCCAGCGAGTCGATGCGCTCGAGCTCGGTGTCGAGGGTGTCGGCCAGCTCAGCCACCGCCCGGGCCTCCAGCATCTGCTGCTCGGCGTGCTTGGCGTCACCGCCGTCGTCGTCCAGCAACGACATCTGACCGTCGTCGGGCGCGGCGTCGTCGCGTAGTTCACGCCGCAGATATCGCAGCGTGAGGTCGTCGAGGTTGAACGTCCGTTGCCCGGGTCGCACCAGGTAGGCCGCCAGCGAGGTGTCACTGGTGACCCCTCCGAGGGTCCAGCCGCGCGCTCGGACCGCGTGCACGCCCCATTTCGATTCATGCATGGCCTTCGGTCGCTCGGTGTCGGCCAGCCACCCCGCCAAGGCCTGCTCGTCGTCGGCGTCGACGGACGTGACGTCGATGTAGGCCGAGACGCCGTCGGCAGCGGCGATCGCGATCCCGGTCGCATCGGCGCCGACGACCTGATGGGGTGAGGTGACCGCGATGCCGCTGCGGCCCGTCGTCGTGTGGTCGGCCAGCCAGGCGCGGACCTCGCCCGGTTGCAGTACCGCGCCATCGAGGTCGAAGCCGGCTTCGGCTTCCGGTTCCACCGACGTCAACGTCGAGAACAACCGATCACGCAGGACACGGAACTCGAGATCGTCGAAGAGCACGTGGATGCGGTCGCGGTCCCAGCCCACCATCGCGAGGTCGTCCGGCCCGGACGGAAGCTGCATGTCCCGGACGAGCTCGGTGAGCTGCCGGTTGGTCTGGACCGACGCCAGATGCGTGCGTAAGGCATCGCCCACCTTGCCCCGGACCTCGTCGACATGATCGACCAGGCCGGCGAGCGACCCGTACTCCCGAATCCACTTGGATGCGGTCTTCTCCCCCACTCCGGGAATCCCGGGCAGGTTGTCGCTCGGGTCGCCGCGCAGAGCGGCGTAGTCGGGATACTGCGCGGGCGTCAATCCGTACTTCTTCTCGACCTCGGCCGGGGTGAAACGGGTGAGGTCGGAGACACCTTTGCGGGGATAGAGGACGGTGATCGAGTCGTTGACCAGCTGCAATGAATCGCGGTCGCCGGTGACGACCACCACCCGGTAACCCGCGGAGTCTGCCTGTGTCGCCAGGGTTGCAATGATGTCGTCGGCCTCATAGCCCTCGATGGCCATCACCGGGATGCCCAGCGCGTCGAGCACCTCTTTGGTCAGATCGACCTGACCGTTGAACTCGTCCGGTGACTTCGAGCGCTGCGCCTTGTACTCCGGGAACATCTCCGACCGGAAGGTCTTGCGGGAGACGTCGAAGGCCGCGGCGATGTGGGTGGGCTCCTCATCACGCAACAGATTGATAAGCATGGAGGTGAAGCCGTACACCGCATTCGTTGTCTGGCCGGTCGCGGTCTTGAAGTTCTCGGCCGGCAGCGCGAAGAACGCCCGGTAGGCCAGCGAATGCCCGTCGAGCAGCATCAGCAGCGGGCGTCCGTCCGAACCCGACTTGCCGGCGGCGCTGGCGGACTTCTTCGCGGGCACGGTGGAACTCTTGGCAGGACTCACGGTGCTGAGTCTAATGACCCGGCCTGACAGGTCGGCGGGGCCCGCAGGCGTGCGGGGCCACCTGAACACTCCCGTACAGCTCAGCCCCGGCGAAACATCGGCCAGACCGTCGGCCCATCCATCGGCAGCGTGATCTCACCGGTCACCGCGAAGCCGTACCGCTCGTATAGCGGCACGTTGGCCTCATTGGAACTCTCCAGGTACGCCGGTCCGTCGACGCGGTCGATGCCGGTGCTCAACAATGCGCTACCCACGCCCGCTCCCTTGATGGTGGCACCCACCTGCCCCAGGTACCAATGCGGCTCGCGGGGCCTCACCTTCGCGAATTCACGTTCCAGGGCTGCGCCGCGAGCCACCCGACCACGCAGGACACGAACGAATCCCACCATCGAGCCCACCTGTTGAACCGTCGACAGCTTGTGCCCCGGTCGATCCCAGACCGCGGTGCCCACGGGAACGCCGTCGCGAACGGCCAGGTCGATCGACGCGGCCTCGCCATGTGCCCACCGCAATAACGTGTGGAAGATCTGTTTGTCCCGCCCCGGGTCGGGATTCATCCAGCGCACCACCGGGTCGTCGGCGAAGGCCTGCGCGAGCAACGCACTCACGAGGCCGAGGTCCCGGGAGCTCGTCACGGCAATCGACGTCATGCCCCCACGGTAGAGCCCGGTCCGGTCAGAAGAGCCCGATCGCATCAGAGGTGTCCAGGACGCCTTCAGCGGTCAGCCATTCCGCCCACATCGCGGCATGGGTGGCTGCGGTGGTGGCGGGTTCGGCGAGGCCACGGCCGCTGACCCAGGCGGCCGCCCGGACACTCTGGTAGAACAGGCCGGTCGCACGTTCCTCGCCGATCGTGTCGCCGACGATGGACGCGGTGAACAACTCGCTGAGATCCGTGCCGTAGTCGGCCTTGATCGACGCGACGATCTGCGGGGTCGCTTTCCCGAGGATCTCGCCATAGAGGTTGAAATCGGCCCACCGTTGCCGGCTGGTGTCGACGGCGTCGAGCGCGGTCGGCAGGTCCAGTATCAGATGCGAGTTCATGCCGGAGGTTGCAACGCGTCCGCCGCTGTGGCGGCAGTCGGTCGCGTACTGGTAATACCGCTGCCATTCACGAGGGACATCGGCGCCCGTCGCGTGCGCGTGAACCGAGGCGAGGTAGCGATTGACGAAGTTCAGCGCGAGCCGGCGAGCCCACTCCGAATCCGTATAGACCCCTTGGCGGATAGACGGCACGGTGGTGTCCAGGATCGGCGCGTACACGTCGGCGAAAGCGCCGCGCGGATCACCCTGGTCACCCCAGATGTCCGCGATCTGATGCACGTTGGACTGGGCATCGACCAACGTCCGGTTGGCGGATGGAGCCGACAGCGCGGCGATGTGCTGCGCTTCGACGCCGGGTAGCTGCGGGCGGCACGTGGTGGTGCCGTCGGCGGCGTGGGCGGGCACGAGAACCCCGGTGACCGTGAGCAACACGAGCCCGAGGACGACGGTGGATCTGCGTAACAAGGTCTTGGTGTGCGGACTGTAACGAGCAGCACCTCGCGTCTCAACCCGAGCAGACATCAGGCGACCCCGAGGTACGCCTCGCGCACGGCGTCGTCGACGAGAAGGTCTGCGCCCGCGCCTTCTTTGGTGATCGATCCGGTCTCCAGGATGTAACCGCGAGTCGACCGACTCAGGGCCTGTTGGGCGTTCTGCTCCACCAGCAAGATGGTGGTGCCCTCGGAATTGATCGTGGTGATGATCCGGAAGATCTGTTGGATCACCATGGGGGCCAGACCCATCGACGGTTCGTCGAGGAGCAGTAGCCGAGGCCGGGCCATCAACGCCCGCCCGATGGCCAGCATCTGTTGCTCGCCACCCGACATCGTTCCGCCGAACTGCTTGCGCCGCTCACCGAGCCGCGGGAACAGCTCGAAAACATGGTCGATCGATTCGCGGTAGGCGGATTTGGACGAGAATCTCCTTCCGTAGCAGCCCATGTCGAGGTTCTCCAGAACCGTCATCCCGGGGAAGATGCGCCGCCCCTCCGGAACCTGGATGATGCCGCGTTTCACCCGCTCGTGCGGCGGGAGACCGGCGATGGACTCGCCGTCGAACAGAATGTCGCCCGACGACAGGCGGTTGAGTCCCGATATCCCCCGCATCGTGGTCGACTTGCCGGCGCCGTTGGCCCCCAACAGCGTCACCAACTCGCCGGGCGCCACGTGCAGGGAGATACCGTGCAGCGCACGGATCCGACCGTAGTGGATCTGCACATCCCGCAGTTCCAGGACCGCTGTGGCCGAGGTGGTCTCAGGCGAGTTCGTCATCGGGCACTCCCAGGTAGGCGGCGATCACGGCAGGGTCGTTACGCACCCGTTCCGGGCTGCCCTCGGCGATCTTGCGACCGAACTCGAGCACCACGATCCGGTCCGTGACCCCCATCACCAACCGCATGTCGTGTTCGATGAGCAGCACCGTGTAGCCGTCGTCGCGGATCTTCTGGATCAACTCCATGAGTGCGGTCTTCTCGATCGGGTTGAATCCGGCGGCTGGTTCGTCGAGGCACAGCAGTTTCGGTTCGGTGGCCAACGCGCGCGCGATCTCCAGCCGACGCTGGTCTCCGTAGGGCAGGTTGGCCGCCTTCTCTGCGGCGCGCGGTCCGATTCCGACGAACTCGAGCAGGGCCATGCCCCGGTCCACCGCGTCGCGTTCTTCGCGGTAGTGGCGAGGGGTGCGCACGATCCCGCCGAACACCGACGTCTTGTGTCGCGCGTCGGTGCCGACGCACACGTTCTCGAGCGCCGTCATCTCACCCCAGAGGCGTACGTTCTGGAAAGTCCGAGCGATTCCGAGCCGGGTGATCTTGTGGCGCTTGATTTTCCCCAGCGGAGAGCCGTCGAACAAGACGCGTCCCCGGGTGGGCCGATAGACGCCCGTGATCGCGTTGAAACACGTCGTCTTGCCGGCCCCGTTGGGCCCGATCAGCCCGAGGATCTCCCCGCGCCTGATGTCGAAAGTGACGTCGTCGAGTGCGGCGAGACCACCGAAGTCCACCGTCAGTCCCGACACCTCGAGCAGGACATCTCCGGCGGCAGTGTGGATGTCGCGCTGGGGAGCGACCGCGTCGGCGACCGCATCGGGATCGGCGAGTTCGGGATCGATCGCGGCCGGGTCGACGATCGCCCGGGCCTGCGGGTCGGCCACGGCGTCGGCCAACTGTTCCTCGTTTTCCGACCTCGCGACGGTATCCGGGCGTCGGGCCGGGGCTTTCGGTGTCGAATCGTCGTCGCGCCGATGTCGGCTCATGCCTCGGTCTCCTGCCGTTGGGACTGCGCGGCGATCGGGGCGCGGGTGACCGCACCATAGATCCGACGGCCGAAGGTGACCAGTCGCGCTCGCGCCGGGAAGAGCCCCTGAGGTCGGAAGATCATCAGGACCACCAGAGCGAGCCCGAAGAACAAGTACTTGAACTCACTCAACGATTGTCCCCCGATCTCGACGCCCTGCACACGAGCAGGGAGGTAGACGATGATGAACGCGCCGGCGATCACGCCAAGCTTGTTGCCTTGTCCGCCGAGCACCACGGCGCACAGGAACAGCATCGAGTTGATGACGGTGAACGCTTTCGGGTCCACATACTGCACCTGCCCGGCGTACACCGCTCCGGACAGACCGCCGATGCCGGCCCCGATGACGAAGGCCCACAGTTTGTATTTGAACGTCGGCACACCCATGATCTCGGCGGCGTCCTCATCCTCGCGGATGGCCACCCAGGACCGACCGACGCGGCTGCGCTCGAGGTTGCCGACCACGATGAGGACGCCGATCACCAAGACGATGCCCAGCCAATACCACCACACCCCGTAGTTGAGGGTGCCGGCGTTGTTGGCGGTTGAGAACACGCCGTTCGGGTACTCGGCGGTGCGCCCGATCTCGGGGTACAGCACACCTTGCAGTCCGGATGCTCCATTGGTGATATCGCTGAGGTTGTCGGCCAGCAATCGGACGATCTCACCGAAGCCCAGGGTCACGATCGCGAGGTAGTCGCCGCGAACACGCAGCGTGGGAGTGCCGAGGATGACACCGGTGACGCCGGTGAGAACGATGGCCAGCGGTACGCACGCAAGCCAACCCCAAGGACCCGAGAAGATACCGTGGTCGGCCGTGTCCCACAACGGGCTGGCCGGGCTCGTCAGCAAGGCGACGACGTACGCACCGACAGCGTAGAAGCCGACATAGCCCAGATCGAGGAGGCCGGTTTGCCCGACCACCACGTTGAGCCCGATCGCGATGAGTGCCGTCATCGCGAAAGTCGCCATGACGACGCCGAAATCTGTTGCCGTGGTGGTGATCAACGGTGGATTGAGGACCGGAAGCAAGGCGATCAGGATGATAGCGGGAACACCGACCAACCACTGCATCACGCGAGGCAGGCCGTTCCACCATTGGCGGATGACGTCGCCGATGCCGCGCGGCGGCGTGGCATGTGAGGGCTCCGGAGCGGACGGTGGTTGCGCTGAGGTCATACCCGTGCCTTCCCGAGTTTCTCGCCGAGGATGCCGGTGGGGCGGAACATGAGCACCAGGATCAGCAGGACGAAGGCCACGACGTCGCGCCACTGGTTGCCGAGCACCACCGACCCATAGTTCTCCATCACGCCGAGCAGCAGGCCGCCCAACAGCGCACCCCGGACATTGCCGATGCCACCGAGGACCGCCGCGCAGAACGCCTTGATACCGAGGATGAATCCGCCGTAGTAGACGATGTTGGTGGGGACACGCAAGGAGTAGAGCAAGGCTGCGGCGCCGGCGAGCAGACCACCGATCAAGAACGTGACCATGATGATCCGCTCTCGCGAGACCCCCATGAGCAGCGCCGCGTCCGGGTCTTGGGCCACCGACTGGATACCGCGGCCCAGGCGCGTCCGGTTGATCAGGAAATCGGTCCCCAACGCGAGGACAAGCGCGGAGATGATGATGATCAGCGTCAGGTTGTAGACCGGCGCGCCGAAGATGTTGAACTCCTGCACGGGCTGGACCAGCCGGATGGTCGGTTGGGCGCTCGATCCGCCCAACGTCGGATCCACCGGCACCTTGGGCAGCAGGTAGTGCACGAATTCCTGCAGGACGAACGACATGCCGATCGCCGTGATCAGGAAGGCCAACGGCTTCGCCTTGCGTTTGCGCAGCGGGCGGTAGGCGACGAACTCCAAACCGATCGCGGCACTGCCTGACACCGCCATGCCGCACAAACCCGCCAGCAGCAGGTAGAGCACGGTCATGACCGTGCCTTCGGAATAGGTGTTGCCTGACGGTGTGAAGCCGAGCAACAGCAGGCCGATGTACTGCCCGAACATGCCAAGCATGAACACCTCGGAGTGGGCGAAGTTGATCAGCCGCAGAACTCCGTAGACGAGGGTGTACCCCACGGCGACGAGCGCATAGATCGCGCCATAGGTGAGTCCCTCGATGGTGAGTCCCCAGAACCCTTCCCGGAGTGCGCCGAGATCGAACCCGATGGTCGAGGCCACCGCGGTCGTCTCGGCCATCGAGTACACGATCATACGTGCCTTTCAGCCACGAGACACCACAGAGACCACGGTGCGCCCGGGCCCGACCACCGCCCGGACGCACCGTGTTGTGCTGTGCCTTATTTGACCTCGTACACCCAGATCAGCGAGGACGTCAGCTCGCCGGTGGGACTCCACTCGTACTGACGCGCCAGGCCGGGGCCCTGGTAGTCGCTGACGTAGGAGAGGAGCTCGGGACGGGTGCGATTGCCCTCGGCGATGCCCTTCATCAGGATCGAGGCGAGGTCGTAGGCCTCCACCGAGTACACGCCAGGCGCCTGGTTGAACGCCGCCTCGTATTCGGACTTGAACTGATCCGGCGCCGGACCACACGGGCACGACAGAATCGCGCCCTTGGCGCTGTCGCCGGCCTGGGCGGTGAACTGCGGATCGTTGGCGCCGTCGCCGGAGACGAACGTCTCCTGGAATCCGGCCGTCTTCAGCTGCTGAGCGAGCGGCGCGGCCTCGGCGTAATACCCGGAGTAGAACACCGCATCCGGGTCGGCGGCGGTGACCTTCGAGATGATCGCCGAGAACTCGCGGTCGCCCTTCTTGACGTCACCGGAACAGTTCGCGTCAGCGGCCGGACCGAGCGACTCGGTCATCGCCTGGGCAAGGCCCACACCGTAATCGGTGTCATCCTTGATCACACAGACCTTCTTCTTGCCCATCGTGCCGGTGAGGTACTTGGCGACGGCGGGACCCTGCACGTCGTCGTTGGCGAGGCCGCGGAAGAAGGTCTTCCAGCCGTTGTCGGTCAAGGTGGGGTTGGTGGCCGAGGCGGTGACCGACACCAGGCCGGCCTGGTTGAAGATGCCACCGGTGGCCTTGGTCTCGCCCGAGAACGCCGGCCCGATCAGGCCGACGATCGAATCGTCGTTGACGATCTGCGGGGCCACCTGGGTGGCCTTCTGCGGGTCCCCCTCGGTGTCGAAGGTCCGTAGGACGATCTGGCAGTTCGGGTTCGCTTCGTTGTGTTGGTCCACGGCGAGTTGCGCGCCGTTTTTGATGTTGATGCCGAGCGCGGCGTCCGCACCGGTCAGTGCGCCGGCCATCGCGATGGTGGTCTCGGGGCAGTCGGCGTTGCCGTCACCCGCCGGTGTGAGCGCGTCGGCTTCCGAGGCCACCGGCACCTCGTTGCCCTGAGTATCGATCTGAGCGAGCGGAGCGATCGTCAAACCGGAACTCGCAGCAGCTGATCCGCTGGCCCCGCCCGATCCTGAGTCGCTCGATTTGTCGCTACACGCGGATACGGCGAGCACGCCCGCCAACGCCACCGCGAGGGCACCTGTCGTCACACGACGATGCATTTCGTACCTTCTTCACTTTTCCCACCCTTCCGGCACAGGACGTTTCGCCCGTGCCGGCCGATCTGCTGAGGAGACCTTGAGAAAACATAGACCCAAACCCGGCAACGCGCGCTGGATTGAGAAGGAAGCCGCATGACACCGACGGCGGATTTTCACAGATTTAACGACGACCCCGCCCCAACCGTCAGTTGGTGGCTCCCAACGTCTCCACGACCACCTGCGCGACGGCCTTCATGGTGGTGCGACGGTCCATCGCGGCACGCTGAATCCATTTGAACGCTTCGGGTTCGGTCATCGAATGCTTCTCCATCAGCAAACCTTTGGCGCGTTCGACCAGTTTGCGCGTTTCGAGACGATCGGTGATGGTGGCGACTTCCTTCTCGAGCGCGACCACCTCCTGATACCGGCTCACGGCGAGCTCGATGGCAGGCACCAGGTCGGCTTTGGTGAACGGCTTGACCAGGTAGGCCATCGCACCGGCGTCACGCGCCTTCTCGATGAACTCGCGCTGACTAAAGGCGGTCAGCATCACCACCGCGGCGAGCTTGCGGCTCGCGATCTCCGATGCCGCATCAATGCCATCACGTACGGGCATCTTCACGTCCATGATCACCAGGTCCGGGGTGAGGCTCTCGGTCAGTTCGACGGCGACCTGGCCGTTGGGGGCCTCCCCCACAACGTCGTACCCCTCTTCGCGGAGCATCTCGATCAGATCCATGCGGATCAGCGAGTCATCCTCGGCCACGAGCACCCGGTGCGTCGTCTGTTCGCCGGTCCGAGCCGCAGCCCTGTCTGCCACCGTCACATCCCCTCCTCGGAACGCCTACCCCTGACCAGCATTATTCGTCAGAGCTGATGCGTGCAGAGTACCGGTTGGCCCGCGCATGGGCTGATCATCTAGAGTGGACTGTCGCGGCTGCCACACAGTGGCAGCGCAGCACACGCCCTCGTAGCCCAATTGGCAGAGGCAACGGATTCAAAACCCGTCCAGTGTGAGTTCGAGTCTCACCGAGGGCACCAGGCATTACTGCAGTTAAACCAACTAGCGGACCGCCCGCAAAGGGCGCGGTGACAACAGATTGACAACATCCGCCGGAGAAACCCGCTCATCGTGGGCATCCGCCACCGCCTCGGCATCATCAGCGAACAGGTCCGCGTAGGTGTCCAGTGTCATCGCCGCCGAGGCGTGGCCCAGCATCGACTGCACGACCTTCACGTTCGCGCCCGCCGAGATCGCTAACGACGCCGCGGTGTGCCGCAAATCGTGCGGAGTCACCCGCGGGAACTCGGGCGTCGACAGCTCGCCACCCTCGGCTGATTCCTCGGCACGCGCCTCGTTGGCCTGCTCTTGGCAGCGCTGCACCGCAGACGAGAACCACGTCGACGCACCCGGCGACAATGCGTACCCACCGCGAGCGGCCGGGAACACGATCGCCTCGCGTGCCTTCCCGGTCAGCACCCCCGCCAGCGGCTCGACAAGGAACCGAGGGAACGGCACGACGCGCTGCTCATGCGTCTTGGGTGTGCCGACGACGACCCGACCGCCGACGTTGACCGCGTTACGGCGCACCGTGATTCGACGCCGCAGCATGTCCACATCGGCCACGTGCAGGCCGGCGAGCTCGCCCCACCGCAGACCGCAATAGGCGAGGACGAGAACCACGACGCCCTTGTCGGAGCCAGCGCGGCCCGCTCCCGCTTCACGCGCGAGCTGCCACACCTGGTCGTCGGTGAGGTAGCCGCGTTCGCGTTTGCCCTTGCGTGGCAGCTTCACCCCGGTGCATGGGTTCGCGATGAGTCGCCGATCCTTCGCGGCCTCGTCGAGCACCGACCGCAAGATGCCGAACGCGCGAATCACGGTGACCGGTCCCGCGCCGCGCTTCACGACCTCACCGTCGGTGCCGCGTTCGTCTCGGCCCATGTCGGCGATCCACTGTTGCACCGCGCTATGTCGGATGTCGGCGACCTTCACCTGACCCCAGCGAGGTTCGACGTGGACGCGCCACGCAACGTCGGCGACGCGTTGGCTCGACGGCTTGAGGTGGGTTTGCCGTGCCAGCCACTCGGGCGCGAGCTGCCCGACGGTGACCTGCCCGGCGCGCGGGTCGATGTACTCGCCGCGCAGCTTCGCGACCGCTGTGGTGTCGGCGAACGCTCGGGCGTCACGCTTGGTGGAGAACCCGCGCTTGGTGGTCTGCTTGCCCTCGGGCGTGCGATAGGTTACGCGCCAGCGTTTTTCGCCGTTGCGAGTCGTGTACGGGTCAACGCTGCTCACTGATCGCCCTCCTCGTCGATATAAGTAGAGAGACGAAGATGAGGCGGCACGTCGTCAATGTTGGGCGAGTCTCGCACGTAGGCATCTGGATTCCGCAGCTCACCAGGTGCGAGAAGGCCGAGGCTCCGAGCTTGCTTAAGCCACCCTTTTGCCGTGTTTGGCGAATTGGTTCCGAACTTCTTCGCGACATACTCCTCGACGGACGGCGCGTTGCCTCGGCCAAGCCGTTGCCGCTCTCGCGCAGCGAACCGTGCAGCATCCGCGACATCCTGAAAAAACTCGGCTTTGAGGCCACGTGGTCCCGATTTCACTTCCGGCCAGATACCGAGACGCGGCCGGGGAACCACGCCGAAAGCCCCGAGTGGCCCAGAGGCAAGGAGTGCAGCTCCAACGTCAATCAATGCCCCAAAAGGCAGGTCGCGCACAACCTTTTTGGTAATCGGAGCGGTGAGCAACAGACGCCTCGGCTCGATACGCAGGTCGATGATGACGGTCTCCATCTCGCCCGACTTCTTAACGCGCGCCTCGGTACATACGGTGAGCCGAAACGGCCAGCCACCAGCCTCGACAGTGAACAGGCCTTTGCCAGGCTCTCCGTCGACATCGACTTGCATTTGCATCGCGTCGCCGAGGGCTTTGACCGCCTCACTCATGTTCACGGTAACTAACCCTACATCAATCAAATCAAGGGTGTGAAGGGTGCGACTCGAAGGTCCGAGTTTGCACCCTTGCGAATTGTTGACGAGGGTTAGATTAACCACCGATGATTGGAGCCATGAACACGACGAACAGCATTGACCCGCAAGAATTCCCTGCAATCGCAACTCCGAAAGACATCGAACGAATTCTCGGCATTCCGCAAGCGACTCTCGCTCAGGATCGCTATCTCAAGCGCGGGCTGCCCTACACCAAGATCGGCAACCGAGTTCGCTACCTACGTGCCGACATCCTTGCTTACCTCCACGCCCACCGGGCCGAGATGCGTGACTGAGCTAAGGCGCACCAGGACTTGAGCGCGTAACCAACGGCCACACAACAATGTCCGAAATCACACACGAGCAGCCGGTGATCAGCCGACGGTATGCGTGGACTAGCGAACGCCGCGCATCTCCATCTTCCAGGTCACGACGCACGAGTGCGCAAGCGCGCCGAGCTGAATCAACATCACTCGTCGAATTCACTCTGGAGTTGCATGCCGCAATCGCGTCTTCGAAGAATGAACACCCTCCGGGCCCTGTCCACTTGATGCCAGGCACGGCACCGAAACCGACGCCGCCTGATCTGACAGTCGCGCGCCCCAGAACCAGGACCGCACCATCAACGGTTCCGCTAGTCGAGTGGCCACTGTTGCACGATCCAGTTCGCCCACTTCATTCTCGGCCTCACAACCCACTGGCCGCCCAGATAGGGGGCGCAAGTGAGTAAGCCTCTTGACTGGGCGCAGCTGCTCGGCGGCGACCGCCGGCCGGTCCGATGGATCATCCCGGGCTTGTTCGCCGAGGGCCGCGCTTACGCGGTGATCTCCCCCGCGAAGTCGGGCAAGTCGCTGTTCATGCTTGAACAACTCGCGAGGGCGCAGGTGCCTGCCCTCTACATCGACTACGAGAACACGCACACCGACCTCCGTGACCGCATTAACGCGATGGACCTGAAAGCTGCCGACCTCGTCAACCTGCACTACGTGTCCTTCCCCGATTTCCGGCCACTGAACACGCGCGCAGGCGCCGTGCAGCTCCTGGATCTAGTGCTCAGGCTGGAACCCAGAGTCGTAGTCATCGACACAATTTCACGAGCCGTCGACGGCGACGAGAACGACCCCAAAATGTGGAACGATCTCTACCGGCTGGTTGCCTTGCCACTCAAACGCTTGGGCGTCACCCTCATACGGCTCGACCACAGCGGGCACGCCAACCGCCAGAGGGCGCGCGGCTCGTCTAACAAGGACACCGACGTTGACGGTACCTGGATACTGAGCGCCACGAGTTCAACACTGAAACTTGAGGTAGGCGTTCAACGCAGCGGCGACCACCCACCGATCCTGAAGTACGACAAACGAACCGACCCATTAGCCTTCGTTCCAGTTGCGACGCCGGATGAGCGCGCTGGCGCCAAGGTGAGTGAACTGATCGACCAGCTCGATTGCCTCGACATCTCGCCTACGGTAGGCAGGCCAACTGTCGAGAGACACCTGCGTGATGCTGGCATTCGGTTCTCGACCGACGCCCTAGGCCAAGCGATCAAGCGGAGGCGCGATCGGAGTCGCACGGAGCACCAAACCGCTGACCGGGGGCAGATAGAACCCGCCGCGGCCCACAAACCTCAAGACGAAAGTGGGCAGACCTTGGTCAGCAGACAGAAGTACCAGGTAGGCGCTGACCCGAGCCCTCCCGGTCAGCGTCCGGTCAGCGAGGTCAGCAGTTGCGAAGAGCTGACCGGACCTGCCCCGCTTCTTAAGAAGCGGGGACCCGGTCAGTCACAACATCCACCATCCAGCTCCCCCTCATCAGGGGGCAAGAGGTTCCCGGCGCGAGGAACGAGCGGTGGGGTTCTCGCGGCAGCGGAGCGAGGAACGAGCGGAGAATTGGACGCGACTACTCCGCCCGACGGATACCCGCCAACGGTTGAAGATGACGCGCAGTCGCCCTCGACGCTGCAGCCCTGGCGGGACGACAACATCCGCTTCGGGAGCACACGACGGTGTTACATCGACGACTAGCGAAGTCGCAGTTCTCGGAGCAATTAGCGAAAGGACGTCCCGATGGCGAACAGATCAAAGACGGCCAACCCGCGCCGTGTCGACGAGCGCGCACGCGGCGCCCAGGCGGTTGCGCTTCGTAGAGATGGGCTGCCTTTGCGCGAGGTTGCCGAACGACTCGGATACCACGACGCATCGACGGCCTACCGGGCGATCATCCGTACCCTCGACCGAACCGAGGTAGAAGTAGCGTCCGAGTACCGGCAACTCATGACTGAGCGCTACGAGGACCTCTACCGTCGCAGCATTGACGCTCTCGATGATGCGCAGGGCAACAGCCGAGCGCAGCTCGTTTCGTCGGCGCGGGGAGTTCTTGACAGCCTCAGCCGGTTGCATCGGCTGGATCGTGAATCTGGCGATCAGTCGGATCAGACCCCGACGGTGGACGACCTTGACCGTGAGATCGCCGGACTCGCGTCCGCAGTTACCAGCTATGCCAGGACGAAAGCGGCAGAATGCGGCCTTCCCGCACCAGCGACGCCCATTCTCGACAGTCTGGTCAAGTACGCCGCGGAGCCATCGAGCTGACGAACTGCGCCGCGACCAGCTGAACTGCGGGCCGTCTCAGGTCGCGTCCGGGGATTGTGATTCGAAACCATCTAGACGCGCCGACGGGGCACTATCCCTCGATCGATGGAACATCGATCTGCGTGCATCACGTCCACCCGCGGCCGATGCGTGTCGCGATAGACTTCGACCCCTTGGCGGTTGGCATCAGCATCGGCCGTCAGGCTCATCGGGCCGGGGCAGCTGTCAGTGCCCTCGAGTAGCTTTACTGGCTGGCTATGCAGGAGGTTCATTCGTGCAGCTTGAAGAGCTGAAACCCGGTCTGCGGGTCGACGGTCTCATCCCCGCTGAGGTGATCACAGTCATCGCTGCACTGTGGCACGGCACGGACGCAGTCGAGCTCACATACAAGAACGCGGCGGGTGGGCTCGGGCAGCAGGTGGTCTTCCGCAAGGATCAAGACACCCTGACGGTCGCGCAGAGCGGCAGCCGCGCGTTCGACGCAGCGGCCAGCGACTTCAAACTTGTCGCCGAGGCTCAGCGCATTTCGCTGGCCGGCCTGTTTGACCCGATGCTGGCGGTCGCCACCAGTGACGTGCAACCGCTGCCGCACCAGATCCGCGCGGTGTACGGCGAACTCCTGCCTCGGACCCCGCTGCGCTTCCTCCTCGCCGACGACCCCGGTGCGGGCAAAACGATCATGGCAGGCCTCTACATCAAGGAACTGCTGCTACGCGACGACGTCAAGCAGTGCCTGATCATCGCTCCCGGTGGTCTGGTCGAGCAGTGGCAGGACGAGCTGTTCTTCAAGTTCGGGCTCCGGTTCGACCTGCTGACCAACCAGCTGATCGACGCGCAGGCGAACTTCAACGTCTTCGAGACCAACCCCCTGCTGATCGCACGGATGGACCAACTCTCCCGCAACGAGCAACTTCAGGCCCAACTCAAAGAAACCGAGTGGGACTTGATTATCGTCGACGAGGCGCACCGGATGGGCGCGCACTTCTTCGGCGGCGAGCTGCGCAAGACCAAGCGATTCCTGCTCGGTGAGATCCTCGGTCAGATCACCCGCCACCTGCTCCTGATGACCGCGACTCCGCACTCGGGTAAGGAGGAGGACTTCCAGCTCTTCCTGACCCTGCTCGACCGCGACCGGTTCGAAGGCAAGCAGAAGAAGAGCGCCGACGTCAGCGGCATCATGCGCCGTATGGTCAAGGAAGACCTCCTGACGTTCGAGGGCAAGAAGCTCTTCCCGGAACGCATCGCGGAGACTGTCCCGTACGAGCTGACGGCGCTCGAATACCAGCTCTACGAGGACGTGACCCATTACGTCCGCGAGGGGATGAACCGCGCCGAGCGCGTCGGCGGCAAGCGCAAGAACACCGTCGGCTTCGCCCTCACAGTCCTCCAGCGACGCCTCGCGTCTAGCCCGGAGGCGATCTACAAGAGTCTCGTCCGCCGCTCCGAGCGCCTGGAGCGCAAGAAACTCGAGATCCAGAGCGGCACCTACCGCGACAGCGAACCGACCGTCGACGTCAGCGACATCGACGAGGACGCGTTCAACGCCGAAGAGCTCGAGCAGATGGAGGAGGAACTCCTCGACGCGGCGACCGCCGCGCAAACAGTCGAGGAACTCAACGCCGAACTGATCGAGCTCGCCGACCTGATCAACACCGCACGGCGGGTCCGCGAAGCCGGCACCGACCGCAAGTGGACCGAGCTGTCGACCATCCTCCAAGACCACGCCCTCGTCACCGACCGAAATGGCTGGCCGCGGAAGTTCATCATCTTCACCGAGCACCGTGACACCCTCGACTACCTCCAAGTTCGGATCGGCTCGCTCCTCGGCAAGCCGGACGCCGTCCGCGCCATCCACGGAGGCGTACGCCGCGCCGAGCGCCGCCAGATCACAGAGGAGTTCACCAAGAACCGCGACTGCCAGATCCTGCTGGCCACCGACGCCGCCGGCGAAGGACTCAACCTCCAGGCCGCGCACCTGATGGTCAACTACGACCTGCCGTGGAACCCGAACCGGATCGAGCAGCGCTTCGGCCGCGTCCACCGCATCGGTCAGGAGGAGGTTTGCCGCCTCTGGAATCTCGTCGCCTCGAACACACGCGAGGGCGAGGTGTTCACCCGCCTGTTGGAGAAGCTCGACCAGATGCGGCAGACGTACGGTGGCAAGGTTTTCGACGTCCTCGGTGAAGCCTTCACCGATACACCGCTACGCAATCTGCTGCTGGAGGCAATCCAGTACGGCGAGCGTGACGAGGTGAAGGCCAAGATGCACGAAGTCATTGACGCCTCCGTCGGGGATGGGCTCAAAGACCTGCTCGACGAGCGGGCCCTCGCTTCCGAGCACCTCGCCGAGGCCGACCTCCACGCTTTGCGGGCCGCGATGGACGATGCACGTGCGCGCCGGCTGCAGCCGCACTACATCGGACTCGCCTTCAAGGCCGCGTTCACCAGGCTTGGAGGTCGCATCGCCAAGCGCGAACAAGGACGCTACGAGATCGCGAACGTCCCACAACACATCCGCTCGGCTGGAACCGGACCTATCGCGACCCGGTACGACCGGGTCACCTTCGACCTCAGTCACGTCCAGCCCGGTGACCTGACGCGGGCCGACCTCCTGGCGCCAGGCCACCCATTGCACGACGCGGTGATGGGCGAGGCGATCCGCAACTTCGGCGGCGCCCTCAACCAGGGCACCATCCTCGTTTCGTCGACACTCGAGGAACCGCACCTCCTTGTCGGTGTCGTCGAGGAAGTCGCGGACGCGACCGGGGATTCGGTCGCACGCAGGTTCGGTTACGCCTACGTCGACCAGCTCGGCACTGTCAGTCCAGCGGGACCTGCGCCGTACCTCGACTGCGTGGCCGCGCCCGCGGGTCCGGCCGTGGACGCTGCCTGCGGACTGCCCTGGCTTGGTGACGCGGAGGACAGGGCAATGAGCTGGATCATCGCCAACCAGCTTCCGGAGTACCTCGCCGAGGTCCAGCCGCGACGACTTGCGGAGCTCGACAAGGCCCGCGACCTGGTGATTAAGCGGCTCACTACCGAGAGCGACCGCCTTCTGCTCGATGCGGCAGTGGCTGCCGAGAAGGAACAGAAGGGCGAGAAGCCCAAGGAATCCTCGGACAGCCTTAACCGCAAGGCCGTTGAACTCGACGCCCGCCTCCGCAAGCGTCTCGCGCTGCTTGACCAGCAACAGCTCATGTCGACGAAGCCGCCGCGTATCGTGACAGCCGCGCTGGTGCTTCCCATCACGATGGTGGAAGGCGAGATTCCGGCGACTGCGCCCATCCATGCCAAGGAGACCAAGGAGGTCGAGCGCCGCGGCGTTGATCTCGTTCTGGCCCGCGAACGGGAATTGGGTCGCAGGCCGGTCGAGCAGTGCTTCAACAACAAGGGCTTCGACATTCTTTCGACCGACGCCAATGGCGACACCTACCGGATCGAGGTCAAGGCACGTATCGAGCGTGCCGAGGACTTCTTCGTCACCCACAACGAAGTCATGACCGGCAAGAACGCTGTCCCTCGCTACAGGCTCGCGCTGGTGAAGGTTGATGAGCGCGGCGCCCAGTTCGACGAAGTTCGGTACCTCGACGATCCGTTCGCCACCACCGACCTCGGCGACTTCCAGGCCACAGGTATTCGTGGCGACTGGGCCAAGACCTGGACGAAGGGGCGACCACCATTCTGATACTCACGGATCGCTTACTCCAGAAAAATAGAACCCGGTAAGTTCGGGCACAATCGTCATGTGCCGCGCCAGCGGTAGAGTTCGCCCGTTCTCGTCTCGGGCACGGAAGGTCGAGGAATTAGTGCACAAGCCCAAACTGATCGAGGTGGCGCTGCCGCTTGAAGCCATCAACCGAGCATCGTTCGCGGAAAAGAACCGCAAGGTTGGGAAGCCGCAGAACCTGCATCAGTGGTGGTCGCGAAAGCCAGTAACAGCTGCGCGCGCAATGCTCATCGCCCAGCTGATCGATGACCCTTCATCTGACCCGGATGCGTTCCCGACTGAAGAAGCCGTTCGAGCTGAGCGGGAACGCTTGCACGCCTTAATTGAGCGGGCAGTTGATTGGGATGAGGTCGTTCGGCCGAGTACGGACTTCGTCAGTGAACTACGCGCTATGCTCCCAGACGTCACAGTAATCGATCCGTTTGTAGGCGGAGGAACCCTTGCACTCGCTGCTGCCCAGCTCGGCGTCAACTCCGAGTCAAGCGACCTAAACCCAGTTGCGGTTGCACTTTCTCGCGCGCTCGTCGACGTGCCGAGCAGGTTCCTGAACCGTGAACCCGTCAATCCGGGCGAGGAAGGCGCTCATCTGACACGGCGCCTTGGCACTGCGGGCATTGTCGCCGATATCGAGGCCTACGGACAGTGGATGCTACTCGAGGCACGGAACCGCTTAGGCAAGCACTATCCGAGTATCGAAGGCCGGACAGTTCTCGCATGGGTGTGGGCTCGCCAGATTACTTGCCCAAACCCAGCGTGCCGGATTCAGGTTCCCCTCGTGAGCAAGTGGACCCTCGCCAAGAAGCGCGGTAAGGAAGCCATAATCGTTCCGAGAGTGGTTCCAGACACAGACGCTTCGGGGGGAAACCGGTTCGAGTTCTCGATTAGTAAAGACCTCGGCGATCTCCTAGGTCGCGGGACGATGTCAGGGCGCACTGGATCGGAATGCCTCCGCTGCGGTACTTCCATTCCAGTAGCACATGTCCGCACCGAGGCAATGTCAGGACGCATGGGGATGGTACTGACAGCAATCGCTGCGGACGGCGGGAAGTCGAGGGAGTACTTCGCGCCAACATCGGAACATGCCAATGCTGCATGTGTCGACCGACCTATTAATTCAGTCACGGGTGCCATTTCGACAAACCCACGTTGGTTCTCGCCACCGCTGTACGGCCTTGGGGACTTTGCTGATCTCTTCACTGACAGACAACTCCTCGCCGTCACCACATTTAGCGACCTTGTAGGGGAAGCCAGAAGGGTTGTGTACGCGGATGCCGTTGCGTCAGGCATGCCCGACGGCAGTTCGCTGGTCAACGGTGGTGATGGGGCCATTGCCTACAGTCAGGCGGTCGCGTTGTACCTCGCTCTTGCGGTCAGCAGGCTCGCCAACTGGTCTAACAATCAGTGTTCGTGGGAGTCCACAGGTGAAGTATCGCAGCAGATGTACTCAGGGCAAGCCATGGGAATGGCGTGGGACGTTTCCGAGGCCAACGTGCTCGGAGATGGAAACAGTGGGTCGTTCTTAGCCTGCTTGCGAAACATCCTCTCACCCCTGAAACTGGCATCGCCGATCGGCCATCACCGTGTCCTAATGGCAGATGCGCGAAACGCGCGTCTGGCGGGACTCGTCGTTGCCACCGACCCGCCGTATTTCGACAACATTGACTACTCGGATCTTTCCGACTTCTTTTACGTCTGGCAGCGGCGAATGTTGGCTGATGTCTTTCCAGATCTGTACGGAACGATCTTGGTCCCGAAAGGCGAAGAACTCGTTGCCAACTCTCACCGGTCAGGTGGTAACAGTGCCGCGGCCGCCGATTTTCTCGCTGGATTCCGAGACGTGTTTGCTCGTTTTCGAGAGTCTGTGGCTTCCGAGTATCCGGTGGTTGTCTACTACGCGTCCAAGCAGGCGGAAAGCCTCGGGCAAGGGAACAGCCGCTGGTCGACGATTCTCCAGGCAATGGTCGACGAGGGTTGGTGCGTTGTGCGGACCTGGCCAATTCGCACGGAGAACGCGAGCCGCCGTGTCGCGATCGGGGCGAATTCGATGTCGACCTCGAGCGTACTCGTGCTTCGCCCGAGGCCGGAATCGGCACCTCGAGTCACACTGCAGACTTTTCTCACCGAGCTGCGACCTTACCTCGCGAAGGCGCTTGGCGACCTTGAAGCGGCCGGCGTCGCGCCGGTCGATATGCAGCAGGCTGCCATCGGACCCGGAATTGAAGTGTTTAGCCGATTTGGCGCCGTATTGGCTGCGGACGGCAAGCCAGTGTCGGTGACCGCCGCACTGCTACGAATCAACGACGTTCTCGACGAGCTCCTCAACGAACAGGAGGGAGACTTCGACGCCCCAACTCGATTCGCCGTTCAATGGTATCGCCATCGAGGCTACGACCCCGGACCGTTCGGCGATGCGGATGACCTCGCTCGCGGACGGAACACCTCGGTCGACGCGATGGAGCGTGAGGGCATTCTCACAAAACGGGCCGGCCGCGTCCGGTTAACTAAGCCCGACGACCTTCCCGCAAGTTATGACGCGGGCGAAGACAAGCGAACCAGTGATTGGGAGGCGTTGCATCATTTGATCAAAGTGCTGGAGCGCGACGGTATCGCACCGGCGGGCGACTTCCTTCGGACAGCACTCAGCCGGCCCGATGGTGCCGTCGACGCCGAACTCGTACGAGAGTTGGCACACCTGCTGTTCCGCATTGCAGAGGGAAATAGCTGGGCTAAGGATGCCCTCTGCTTCAACACATTGGTGACCAGTTGGCCGGAGATAATCGAGGTCGCTCGGAGCGCCAGCAAGCCCTCTGGTGGTGCACAGAGCGCGTTCGACTTCGAGGAGGGAGACGACTGATATGGCACTGAGCAACCGCGACCGTATCGACCGCATGTTCCTAGTGATGGCGCCAGCGCTCGATGACTTCATCTCCACCGTCGTCGGGCAGGGCGACCCTTCGCTGGGGGCCGTCTGGACGAAGCTTGTCCACGCGAAGGACAGCAGGAACGGCGCCCCGTCAACAAAGAACTATGACGCCTTGGACCCGCAGGTGCAGTTCAGAATTCTGACCGAAGGCAACATCACGGCCGGGTTCAAGTCCGGTTGGTACCCGTTCAGTCAGGCGATCGGCCGCACCGGTGAGACATTTGCCAGCGAACTGCGCGAAGTGCGTAACGATTGGGCACACAATGGCTCGTTCACCGATGACGACGCCTACCGAGCACTCGACACTGGCGAACGGCTCCTCAAACTGATCGGTGCGGCGGCTGAAGCTGACCAGGTCCGAGGGATTCGCCTGAACCTTCGTCGCGTAGCTGCAGACAAGGACGACAAGAAGGCACTAAAGGCCGCTGTCGACAATCCCGAGTCAGCTGGCCTCCGGCCCTGGCGTGAGGTACTACAGCCTCACAATGACGTCGCGACTGGCAACTTCCACGCCTCAGAGTTCGCGGCCGACCTCTACAAAGTCGCGACAGGTGGCGAAGTCGACTCCGACTACGCCGACCCGGTCGAGTTCTTTCGACGTACTTACCTCACCGAAGGCCTCCGCGACCTCGTCGGCCGCGCAATGCGTCGCCTCGCGGGCGACGACAACGCATCTCCAGTTATCAACTTGCAGACCAACTTCGGCGGCGGCAAGACCCACTCGATGCTGTCGCTGTGGCATGTGGCTGCGGGGCTGCCCGTGGGCGACTTCCCGCAGGAGACTCAGGAACTTCTCACCGCCAGCGGATATTCGGCCACCAAGGTCAACCGCGTCGCCATCGTCGGCAACCACTTCAGCCCATCCGGCGTCACGAAGGACGACGGCACCCAGGTGAACACCATCTGGGGCGAGCTCGCGTGGCAACTAGGTGGTCCGGAAGCCTACGCGGTCGTGGCCAAAGCCGACCGCGACAGGACCCATCCAGGCGAGTCTCTTCACGAACTTCTGACGACGTACGCGCCCGCCGTCATCCTCATCGACGAGTGGGTCGCATATGCGCGCTCACTGGTCGGTCGGGACGACCTCGCCGGCGGTACGTTTGATGACCAGTTCACGTTCGCGCAGTCGCTCACCGAAGCTGCAAAGGGCACTCGGGGCATTCTTCTCGCGATCTCGATTCCGGCGTCGGAAACTGGGGATGCCGATGACAGGATCGTCGCGGGCAACGCTGAAGAAGTCGGTGGCCAGAATGGTCTGGAGGCACTCAAACGCCTCCAGAACGTCGTTCGCCGCGTCGCGGACCAGTGGCGCCCCGCATCGTCGGACGAGGCTTACCACATCGTTAAGCAGCGGCTCTTTACGCAGCCTGACGCTGCGGCCCTCGCGGCGATAGGAGCGACTGCCCGCACCTACGTCGAGATGTACCGCAAGTTCACCGACGACTTCCCGCGCGAAGCGCGCGACGCCGCGTACGAAGACCGAATCAAGCGGACCTACCCAATCCACCCCGAACTGTTCGACACCCTCTACGAGGAATGGTCGTCGCTGGAGCGCTTCCAGCGCACTCGTGGCGTCCTGCGGCTGATGAGCACGGTTATACATGCACTTTGGATCGGCGAAGATCAGTCGCCGCTGATCATGCCCGCATCCATCCCGCTCGCCACTTCAAACGTGAACTCCGAACTCACGCAATACCTTCAGGACTCCTGGAAAGCGATCATCGACGCCGACGTCGACGGCCCGAACTCCGAGCCCGCTCGAATTGACAAGGAGAAACCACTCTTTGGTCAGCGGGCGTTGACGAAGCGCCTGGCGCGCACGGTGTTCTTCGGCGCGGCTCCGACGATCGCACCCGGGTCAGTCCACAAGGGCATCGGTGCCCAGCGGGTCTTCCTCGGCACCGCCATCCCGGGCGACGTCCCCGGCAACTTCCACTCAGCGTTGACGCAGCTCGGTGATCGTGCGACTTACTTCTACTCCGGCTCGGGCAAGTACTGGTACGACGTCCAGCCCAACATCACCCGCACCGCGAAAGACCAGGCCGAGCGTCTCCACAAGGAAGATGTGTGGGCCGAAATCGTCCGACGGCTTCAGGATCAGGGCCGCAAGCGAGGCGACTTCGCCGGCGTCCACGTGTGCCCGGAGTCGAACGCGGACATCCCCGACACCGACGAGGCCCGACTCGTCATCCTGCACCCGAAAGTCGCGCACAAGCGGGGCACAGATTCTGCGGCAAAGGAATTCGCGCACCAGGCAACGGAGCATCGCGGCAGCTCTAACCGAACACATCGCAACGCGCTCGTCTATCTCGCAGCAGACGAGGCACGACTCGAAGAGCTCGACAGCGCGACCCGCGACTACCTCGGTTGGACGCATGTCCTCACCGACGAGGCCGACCTGGATCTGACCCAGAACCAGAAGAAGCAGGCCTCGCAGCGGGCTTCCCAGGCTGATCAGACGGTCACCGCACGCCTGCTGCAGAGCTTCACCTGGGCGTTGGTGCCCGCGCAGCCCGACCCTGGTGCGCCGTTCCTGATTAAGGAGACTAAGGTCGAGGGGCAGTCTGGCGCTCTCGCTGACCGTGTCTCGCGTCGCCTGGGCAACGACGGTGATCTCTCGACGAGGCAGGCCGCGGCGACGATCCGCCTCGCGATCGGCAAGGTCCCGCAGATCTGGAAGGACGGCCACGTCGCTCTAGGTTCGCTGTGGGCGCTGTACTCGCAGTACCCCTACATGCCCCGCCTGCGAGACCGGACTGTTCTCGACGCCGGCATCCTCGATCTGCCGATGATCTGGCAGACGGACGCGTTCGCCCTCGCAGCCGGCTACGACGAGGCCACCAGCCGGTACATCGGCCTCTGGACGCCAGAGGACAAGGAGAGCGCTCCAGTCGCCACCGACTCACTCCTTATCGTCCGTCCCGACGTCGCGGAGATGCAGCGCTCAGCCGAACCCGGCCCTACTCAGGAACCGGGGCCTGGCCCCGGGCCGGGACCGGGCCCGTCGCCAATTCCGTATCCGAGTCCAGGCCCCTCGACTCCGAAGGTCGACATCGCCTGGCCAACGCGCTTTTACGGAGTAAAGACCCTCAACTCAGACAAGATCGCGTTGGAGTTCAAGAACGTTGCCGAAGAGGTGCTCGCGCACCTTCGTTCCGGCGAGAACACCAACGTTACGGTCCGAATCGAGATAGAAGCGACCGACTCCGAGGGCTTCAACGAAAGCCGCGTCCGAACCGTCTCGGAGAACGCCACGACACTCAGATTCGACCAGTCCGGCTTCGAGGAGAGTTGAGCATGGCTTGCTGCCTGGCACGCCCTGGCACGCCACCGCAGTATAGGTCGTGCGGTGATCCAGGGAATGGCAACAAATCCCTTCACTCGCTGAGCGAATATGTAGCATTCGGCCCACAAGCACGCATACCAGCAACGAGAGAGTCAGCTCCAGATGGCCAGTGAAAAACAGGCAGGGTTTATCGCCAACCGTACCCGCGAGCTTTTCGCGTTGACGCAAGCAGTTGAGGGACGAGACGGCGAGCGCCCCGACTACGATCAATTGGTCGCCGAGGCCCGCGAGCTCCCGTCAACGGAAGCTTCGGCGCAAATTGACGAGCTATACCGGCAGATTGTTGCAGTCCGCAGAGCGCACGAGATCACGAAATGGATTGGCGCAGACGGCAAGAAACTGTCGAAACCGCGCCTGTGGCCGGACGACCCCCACCACTGATTCCGAATTGGTTCAGACGTCGGTTCGGCGCTCGGAGTGTTGCGTCGCACGGGCACTCACAGCAGGCGTAGGGTCGAAACTAGCCCCAGAACGCCGGTATCCTCCGGCGCCCTCCGTCTGGCGGTGCTCAACCAGGAGGATGTCAGTGTTGCCACCGAATGAAGCCCGAAGCACGATCCGATTGTGTCGCGGTCGGCCGTTCAAGCGATGAGCCCTCTCCCGACGCCCAAGGGCAACCAGCACAAAGCTATCTTTCTGTCGGCCGACCGCCATCACGTGGTCCTCGGGACCGCTGGAACCGGGAAGTCGACAATGGCGATGCTCCGCGCTGATCATCTCGCCCGAACGAGCACGCTGAACCATGGCCCTGTCCTGGTGGTGACCTACAACAACACTCTGGTGAAGTATCTTCGTTATCTCTCGCCTGCCAGCAGCAACGCCATCACAATTGAGACCTACGGCAAGTTTGCCCGTGGTTACCTGAACTCGGTCGGCAGGATGGGCTACAACCAAATCGCAGGCCCTGACGACGTCCGTGCACTTGTGGAACGAGCCAAGACCAACGTTCGGGCCGCCGGGTACACGCATGCAGTTCTTGACCGCGATCTTGGCTGGATCGTGGATGAACTCCATTGGATCAGCGGAATGGGCATATGTTCGCTGGCCGATTATCAAGCGGTCGACCGCCTGGGGCGCCAGACCCCACTGACACGCGGCGACGCACGACAGACGGTATGGGCAGTACGAGATGCGTACCGCGACATCCGCGCAGCCTGCGGCTACCGATACGACTGGTACGACATCGCGACCGCTGTCACAGACAGCCTGGCGAATGACCACGACCCGCGTCGTTATAGACACATCATCATCGATGAGGGGCAAGACCTCTCGCCAGAGGCTATTCGTTCCCTGGTCGCTGCGGTGGCGCCCGGCGGATCATTGACGTTCTTTGGCGACTATCATCAGGCGATCTACGGCCAGGGGCTTTCCTGGCAAAAGTCCGGTATCGACTTGCGGGGGCGCCAAGTTGAGCGATTTGCGGACAACCTGCGCAACACCGCGCAGATCGCGAACGTCGCGATCGCTCTGACAGAGTCCGAATTCATGTCCACCGGTGACCTCGACTTGGTACTGCCCCGCGCGCCAAAGGCAGCCGGACCAATGCCAACACTCGTACGGTGTGACAACGCCGCTTCCGAGGCCGAGTACATACGCGACCTTGCGCTGGACGCAAGTAAAGATCAGAGCATCGCGATCTTGGCGCGTACATGGGCCGAAGCCAAGCGCGTAGCCGCCGGGCTTGCGTACACGCCGCTCCGGGAGTCCATGGGTCGATGGGATGAGAGACCTGGGATCTACGTCGGCGCTTACCACTCTTCGAAGGGCCTTGAGTTCGACGGGGTGTTCTTGCCGCAGCTCAACGACGCTAAGCTGCCGCACCCTGACGTCCTGCGCGCCTACGACGACAACGAAGCTTACGCGCGCGAAGCACGACTCCTCTACGTCGCTGTCACTCGTGCCCGCTCCAGCCTAGTAATGTCGCATTCGGGCCAACCCTCGCGTCTCCTCCCAGCCAACAATGGCCTATGGAGGGAGGAGAACGCATGAACGAAAAGGTCCCAGCCAATCCAACCACCCGGACCGACCTCGTTTTCGGCACTTCCCCAATTTCGTACGCCGACATGGCGGAGGCCTTCGCTGCTCTGCCCGCGACACGCCTAGTCCATTTCACTCCAGCCCTGAACCTGTACAACATCTTGCGCGACGAAGAGATCCGGCCCAGTGACGACCTCAAAGCCGATGAGCAACTCCGTTTCACGCCGACAGATAACCAGCGCGTAGACGGCCACCCTGGATATGTGTGCTGCTCGTTCGAGTATCCGAACGCCTATTACCAAGCAAGAGCGAGGGCCAAGAAGGACTTCGTTAACTATGAGCAATGGGTGTGCCTTACCCTTAGCATCAAATTGGTCCTGCGTGACGGCGTCTTGTTCTATCCATGCAATGCCGCTAGAGAACGCGGCCAACTTGGCGGAGTCGGCCCACAACGCTTAGTCGAGCTGTGGGCTAATCCCTCGATCCCAGCGAGCTACCCACGGAGGACTAGCCACCATCCGGCAGTACCCACTGATCTCCAGGCTGAGGTTCAGATCCCTGGTGCGATTCCGGTGTCGTTAGTGACAGGTATTGTTGCGAAGGATGCCTCACAGTGCGAAGAGCTACACGGCCTTCTCGTGGCGCACGGCCTGAACCCAGAGCGTTTCAAATGGAGCTACGCACCGCAGTTCTACGACGCTCAGAAACTGGCAGCAGCGCTCCAATCAGGATATGCACCGACCGAGCACCTCTGGAGACCGTCGGCAGGTGGAAGCAGTTGAGCGAAACCCGAATTAGCACCCAAAAGAGTGTTGGCGCCCTAACTGGTGCAGCTGTTGGAGACGCTCTTGGCTGGCCACAGGAGAACCGCAGCCAGATTCTCGGAGGCAAGTCCGCGCGCAGAGTGAATCCCAAACCAGAGTTCCGTCACTGGGAGCGAAGCGGCGGAAATCAGTTCGCCCGCTATATCGATCCCGTTGCGCCCGGTGAATACAGTGACGACACTCAGCTACTCCTTGCCGTGGCGCGTGCATGTCTTCACGATGACTGGTACGACTGGCTGACCAGCGTGGAACTTCCAGTTTGGCCACTATTCGAACGCGGCGGCGGTCGAGCAATCCTCTCGGCGTCTCGTGCATGGGCAGACAACCGCCCACCATGGATTGCACGGAACAAGCGTGACGAGAAGAAGATCGCCAGTTACTTCAATGCTGGAGCAAATGGCGTAGCAATGCGTATCGCTCCACACGCCATTCGCAGTTCCCACGATGATCCTGGTGAGCTAATGACTCGGGTGGTTCGTGACGGTCTGACCACACACGGACACCCTCGAGCGCTCATAGGTGCCTGCCTGCATGCGCTCGCAGTTCGACATGCAGTCTTGGAAACAGACACTCTTGAATACGGCGAGTTACTAGACGCGGTATCGAACAGTGAGATCTGGCGGCTACCGGACTTTCTCGTTCACGCGGCAGATACCGACTGGATTGCGAGCCACCGTCATTACGCATCCGAGCACCCAGCCGATAGTTGGGCGCGAGTCGTCATGGAAGTCGACGAGCTCATCGGTATCGCGCGCGGCGAACTTGCCCGCGGAGCGACAGGAAATGATCAGCGCGCGCTCAACGCTCTTGGCTGCTTCGACAATTCCCAAAGCGGGTCTGGGACTGTCACAGCCGTCGCAGCAATCTATGTGGCCAGCCGTGCTGCCACACGCCCGATGAGCGGACTCCTACGGACAGGGTTCCTTGATAACGCGGATACGGACACGCTCTGTTCGATGACCGGGTCGGTGCTGGGCGCCGTCCATGGCACCGCGTGGCTCGGCGAGTTGCTTAGCACCGTCCAGGACCGAGAGTACATTCGTGACCTCGCAATCATGCTTGCGAGCGGAGACCACGACTCCGTGACCTCACTGCAGGTTCAAACTCCGATTGCTACCTCAAGCAACCAACTCCGCAAGTGGAGCAATGATGTGCTATCCATGGGCAGCAGCGACACTGCTCCCGACGGCCGGCCTTGGCAGATCCGCGAATTCCATGACCTCGACAGCAGAACCCGAAACTCTGTCACCCGTGTCGTCGGTGTCACTTTCGACGGTCAGACGCTGATCCACGACAAAGTCACACGACCCCACGACGCCCGCGTCCGCAACAACCGGGACACGTCTGATGTCGAACTGACTGACAATGCCGATCGCTCTGGATCGGCAGTCTCTGAGGGGTTTCCAAAGACTCCACCCAGACCAAATGTCATGAGCATCAAAATCCACGTCACCGATCTCGCCGCATCAACCAAGTTCTTCGCTGAAGTACTCGGCTTACAGGTGAGGGTTCACGCCGACCGCACCGAAGTAGGCGACTTTCTAGTCATGGGTAGGCGTAAGCACGAGACCCCATGCGATGAACACCCCGCCGTGATCACGGTGCGTGCAGGCGACCTTGCGACCGTCGCCGACCGCGCATCCACCTTCCCGAACGTCCAAGTTGCGTGGTCGAAGGACCGGACCGCACTGTGGATCAAGGAACCCAGCCTAAACAATCTACGAGTCATTTCGGACTAGTTTGCCTCTCCGCTCGGCCCGCGCTGGCCATGACCACCTGGCCTGACAACAAATTGACAACAGAACCCCCCGATTCCGATTGATCCCGAGTGACACGCATAGACGCGTTTCCGCAGTTCACAAGACCTTTCTGACACAGCGCCGCAGCACTCAGAAGCACGGCCTTAGAGTTCGAGTCTCACCGAGGGCACCACGAAACCCCTGGTAACAGGGTTTTGTGCCGTAGATCGAAGTCACATGCTGACTCCGATCTACGGCACAATGTCACCAGGGACCGACCTCGCCGGCTTCGGTCAGTAGACGGGCGGCTCCCCCTCCGCCGCAGGTCCCTTCTCGATCGGTTCGTGTTCGATGATCGCCTGGTACGCGTGGTTCTCGTGGCGGACCATTGCGACGAAGAAACCGATGAACAGCGCCACCGCGAGGATGAAGACGATCCACACACCCACCGAGAAGCCGCCGAAGGTGAACACCACTCCGGGGTCGTCGTAGGAATCGATCGGACTGAACATCTACTTCACCTCTTCTTTGGGAATCGTGACGACTTCGCCCGCATCGTCGGCCGGCACGGCGACGATGTCACCGGTGTCGCCGCGCATGACGGTCACCGGAATGCCTTCGGGGTAGGGCGTGGCCGGGACCTCGGCGAGGTCGAGGCCCTGCGCTTCGACCTCCGGCGGGATACGCAGCATGCCGATCTTCTTCATACCCAGGGACACCAGGTAGGCCGGGATGAAACCGAGCGCCATGAAGACCACGGCACCGACGAGCTGGCCCCACAGCGAGATCGACGGGTTGCCATCGGTGTTGGGATACCCGGACAGGAAGACTCCCACCATGACGACCGAGTACAGACCGACACCGCCGTGGACCGCCACCGCGCCCACCACATCGTCGATCTTGAACTTCTCCAACAACTTTCCGATGTACGGGATGAGGCCGCCGGCACCGAGCGCGATGATGAACGCCAGGGCGGGATGGTAGAGGTCCAACCCGGCAGCGACGCCGATGACACCGGCCAGGCCACCCGAGATGGTCCAGAACGGCTCACCACGCGACATCAGGTAAGCACCGATGATGCCTCCCGCCAGACCCATCAGCGTGTTGAATGCGAAGGCGGACAGGGTCGTCGGACTCCCGTAGATGGTGGCGTAGCCCTCGTTGCTGTAGATGACGCAGCCCATCAGGAAGCCGAAGAAGCCGGTGAAGATCAGCATCAGTCCGACCATGGTCAGCGGCAGGTTATGCGGCCGGATCGTGACCGGGGTGCCGTCAGCCTTGAACCGACCCAGCCGTGGGCCGAGGTTGATCAGGATGCCGAGGGCGGCGAATCCGGCGATCATGTGGACGCAACCGGCGGCGCCCACGTCGTGGAAGCCGAGTTCGGTCAACATCCAGCCGGCGCCGTGCCAGCCCCACGCCGCGCCGATGATCCACACGACCGAGCCGACGAGCACGGTCAGCACGAGGAAGGCGCTGGTGCGAATCCGCTCCAGTACGGCACCGGACATGATGGAGCCGGTGGTGGCCGCGAACAGCGCAAAAGCGCCCCAGAAGATGCCGCTGGCGGAGTCCGCGGTGTTGGGCCCCATGTTGTCACTCCAGGGCAGGGCCGCCTGTGCGGCGTCTGTCATCTCGATAAACCCGCTGGGCATCGCGTTGTACAGGAACCAGCCGACGAAGAAGAACGAGGCGATGATCGTCGCGAAGGCAAGCAGGTTCTTCATCGCCGTGGCGAGCACATTCTTCGAGCGTGATGCACCCACCTCATAAGCGAGGAACCCCGCGTGGATGAGCATCATCAGCGCGATGGACATCCAGTAGAAGAATTCGTTGTTGACCGACCCCATCGTGGTGATGGCGCCCTCTACATCTGGTGGCAAGGCAGGACCTCCGCAGGCAAGGAGTGGGAAAAGGAGCGTTTCGCATCAGTGTTCGGTGCGCACTACCGGTGTACGCACGATTGACCATAAATTAGCGAACGTTCCTGTGCAGTCCTCGATGGTAAAACCGACGTAACCGGCGCGGCGCGGCAGAAGTTGCTGTTGCACAACCAGACCTGCGGATCGCCCGTGGCTATGTGCAACCCCGTGTTCACCAGAACAAAGTGCCGGGTTTCGCAGCGGCTACGCCTACTTGCGCCGGAAGAGTTTGTTGCCCAACCACACGAGTGGATCGTAATGACGATCGGCGACTCGTTCTTTCATCGGAATCAGGGCGTTGTCGGTGATCTTGATGTGCTCGGGACAGACCTCTGTACAGCATTTGGTGATATTGCACAGCCCCAATCCGTGCTCGTACTGGGCCGAATCCCGCCGTTCGGCCATATCGAGGGGATGCATGTCGAGTTCGGCCACCCGCATCAGGAAGCGTGGCCCAGCAAAGGCCTGCTTGTTCTCCTCGTGGTCACGGACGACATGACAGGTGTCCTGACACAGGAAGCACTCGATGCATTTACGGAACTCCTGCGAGCGTTGCACATCGACCTGTTTCATGCGGTACTCCCCCGGCGCCAGACCTTCCGGGGGTGTGAACGCCTGGACCTCACGAGCTTTCGCATAGTTGAACGACACGTCGGTGACCAGGTCACGGATGACCGGGAAAGTTCGCATCGGTGTCACGGTGATGACCTCGTCCTCGGTGAAGGTCGACATCCGGGTCATGCACAGCAGTTTGGGGCGGCCGTTCACCTCTGCAGAACACGATCCACACTTACCGGCCTTGCAGTTCCAGCGCACCGCCAGATCGGGCGCCTGGGTGGCCTGCAACCGGTGGATGATGTCGAGAACCACCTCGCCTTCGTTGACGGGCACGGTGAAATCCTGGAGGTCACCGTCGTCGGCGTCCCCACGCCATACCCGGAACTTCGCGTCATAGCCCATATCGGTTCTCCTCGTTGCGGTCAGTTCTCCCTGGCGCCTCCGGCGTCTGGATGACCGGCGATCTCGTCGGCCGTGTAGTACTTCACGATCTCGTCGAACTCGAACACCTCCAACAGATCCGGACGCATCGGGACCTGTTGCTCGGTGACCACGGTGACCTCTGGGACCGGCGAATCGTCGCCGGTCACGGTCTTACAGACCAACAACGTGTTGCGCCACGCCGGGTCCATGTCCGGATAGTCGTCGCGGGTGTGCCCGCCGCGGCTCTCGGTGCGCATGAGCGCCGCCTTGGCAACGCACTCGCACACCAGCAGCATGTTGCGGAGGTCGACGGCCAGGTGCCAGCCCGGATTGAACTGACGATGCCCCTCCACCTGCATGCCGCCCAGGCGGGCGCGCATCTCCTCGAGCGCGGTGATCGCCTGCTGTACCTCCGCCTCCTTTCGGATGATGCCGACCAGATCGTTCATGAACTGCTGGAGCTCGGTATGCAACGTGTACGGGTTCTCCGGCGTCCCGTCGACGGGCGGATCGAAGGGCGCCAATGCGTACGCCGCCGCTCGCTCGATGTCATCGGCAGCGACCGTCGGGCGGTTGTGCAGCGACTCCACATACGACGCCGCACCCAGCCCCGCCCGGCGACCGAAGACCAGGAGATCCGACAGCGAGTTGCCGCCCAATCGGTTCGACCCGTGCATGCCGCCGGAGCACTCTCCGGCGGCAAACAACCCGGGGACGCGGGACGCCCCGGTGTCCGGATCGACCTCGATACCGCCCATCACGTAGTGACAGGTGGGCCCCACTTCCATCGGTTCGGCGGTGATGTCGACGTCGGCGAGCTCCTTGAACTGGTGATGCATCGACGGCAGCCGGCGAATGATCTCCTCGGCGGGCATACGAGATGCGATGTCGAGGTACACACCGCCGTGTTCGGTGCCGCGCCCGGCCTTGACCTCTTCGTTGATCGCGCGGGCGACCTCGTCGCGCGGTAGCAGATCCGGTGTGCGCCGGGCGCTGTCGTTGTCGGCCAGCCATTTGTCGGCCTCGTCTTCGGTTTCGGCGTACTGGCCTTTGAAGACGGGCGGGATGTAGTCGAACATGAAACGTTTGCCGTCGGTGTTCTTCAGGACGCCACCATCGCCGCGCACCCCCTCGGTGACCAGGATCCCTTTGACGCTCGGTGGCCACACCATCCCGGTCGGATGGAATTGGACGAACTCCATGTTGATCAGGCTGGCACCGGCTCGCAGGGCGAGTGCATGACCATCGCCGGTGTATTCCCAGGAGTTCGACGTCACCTTGAAGGATTTGCCGATACCGCCGGTCGCGAGCACCACCGCGGGCGCCTCGAACAGCACAAACCGACCCGACTCGCGCCAGTACCCGAAAGCCCCGGAGATGGCGTCACCGTCCTTGAGCAGTTCGGTGATGGTGCACTCGGCGAACACCTTGATGCGTGACTCGTAATCTCCGGTTGCCGCATGGTCTTCCTGCTGCAATGAGACGATCTTCTGCTGCATGGTCCGGATCAGTTCCAAGCCGGTCCGGTCGCCGACGTGGGCCAGCCTCGGATAGGTGTGGCCGCCGAAGTTGCGCTGGGCTATCCGCCCGTCCTCGGTTCTATCGAACAGCGCACCATAGGTTTCCAGCTCCCAGACCCGATCGGGCGCTTCTTTGGCGTGCAGTTCGGCCATGCGCCAGTTGTTGAGGAACTTGCCTCCCCGCATCGTGTCCTTGAAATGCGTCTGCCAATTGTCCTTGGAGTTGGCGTTGCCCATCGACGCGGCACACCCGCCCTCGGCCATCACCGTATGGGCCTTGCCGAACAGCGACTTGCACACCACTGCGACCGAATAGCCCTTCTGACGGGCTTCGATAACCGCACGCAGACCGGCACCGCCGGCACCGATCACGACGACGTCATACTTGTGGCGTTCCGGTTCGGTCATCTGGCAGAAACTCCCAACGTCAGATCGATTGCGCAGCAAACGCTGCGCGTCAAGCGAATCACCCCACGAACCTCAGGTCCGAGATGGTGTTGCTGGCGACCAACATGATGTAGAAATCGGTGAGCACCAGGGTGCCGAGGGTGATCCAGGCGAACATCATGTGCCGGGTGTTGAGCCGAGTCACCTGAGTCCACATCCAGTACCGAACCGGATGTGCGGAAAAGTGTTTGAGCCGACCACCGGTGGCGTGACGACACGAATGACACGACACCGTGTAGGCCCACAGCAGGATCACGTTGACCACCAAGATCACGTTGCCCAGGCCGAAGCCGAACCCCCCGTCCTTGCCGTGGAACGCGGTGATGGCGTCGTAGGTGTTGATCACCGTGACGATCAACGCGACATAGAAGAAGTAGCGGTGCGCGTTCTGCAGGATCAGCGGCAGCCGCGTCTCACCGGTGTACCCGCGGTGAGGTTCGGCGACCGCGCACGCCGGCGGGGACTGCCAGAACGACCGGTAGTAGGCCTTGCGGTAGTAGTAGCAGGTCAGGCGAAAGCCGAGCAGAAACGGCAGCACCACGAAGCCGAGGGGAATCCACATCGGCAGTTCCGGAAACGGTGTGCCGAAATGACTTGATCCCGGCACGCACGAGTCGCTCAGGCACGGCGAATAGAAGGGTGTCAGGTAGTGATAGTCGGCCACCCAATAGGCGCTGCGAACAAACGACCGGACCGTCGCGTAGACGACGAATGCCGACAGGCCCAGGACAGTGAGCAGCGGCGACAGCCACCATCTGTCCGATCGAAGAGTACGCGCTGCGATGCGCGCCCGACCCAGGGAGAAAACCCCGGCAGTGTCCCGCTCAGCTGCGGGCGCGCTCACTTCGTCCGCTCACGCGAGTGGAAGCCCAGCCCTTCATCCTGCGCGCCGAGCCACGCGGCTTCGTCCGACTTGCTGTCCGGGACGTAGATGACGTCGTCCTTGCCCTTCGCGCGAATCCGCGGTGGTAGTGCGTGCTCGAACTCATGCAGGTCGATCTCGAGTCGGTCGAGGTCGTTGGCCATCCGTCGCACGGCATCGACATCCCCGTAATGCGCCTTCAGCGTGACGAGGTGATGCCGCAGCGCCCCGATGCTGCGATGGAGATCCTTCATGTCGGCCGCTACCATGGTTTTCCCTCCAGAATGATGTGACAAACACCACACTACTGGGTGGGTCGGCCGAGTCAACGGCTTTGACCGAACGTGTCCCGTGACTTCTCGACCGGCGCACAATACGTTGTTGCCATGACGATCAAGACCCAGCCGACCGATGCGTCGGTGCAGGAGTTCCTCGATCGCGCCACACCCGCCCACCGGGTCACCGAAGGGCACCGCGTCGACGAGATCATGCGTACGGAGACCGGCGTGGAACCGGTGATGTGGGGGCCTTCGATCGTCGGGTACGGCTCGTATCACTATGTCTCACCGTCGAAAACCTCTCGTACGGAAGGAGACTGGCCCAAGGTCGGTTTCTCCCCCCGCAAGTCGGCACTATCCTTCTACGGCCTGAAGGATCTCCCCGAAGGAGCTGCGCTGCTTCCCGACCTCGGCACCTACACCGAAGGCGCCGGGTGTGTGTACGTCAAACGCCTGGAGCAGATCGACCTTGATGTGCTACGCCGACTGATCCGCATCGCCTACAGCCGAGGCGACGATCCACGTAGCTGACCACCGAGGTGTATGTGTCCGATTCACTTGCGGCGGGCCACTCAACGCCGGTAGCGCTCGGTGAAGCGCTTCAGAATGGTGGGCGGGTGCTGTGCGTCGGTCGCCCGCGCGGTGGCCTGTAGCGCGCTCGCCTCGCTCGGGTCGAAGTAGCCGAAGTCGCGGTAGACGTCGATGCGCGTGCACAGACTCTCCGCGTCGAGTTCAGGGTGGAACTGGGTGGCATAGACATTGGTCCCTACCCGAAAGGCTTGCACCGGACAGTCAGGTGAAAAAGCGAGGTGTACCGCGTGCTCAGGTAGCCGCGTCGCTGCTTCTTTGTGCCCGCCGTAGGCCGCGAAGCCGACCGGTAGATCGGCGAACAGCGGATCGTGGTGCGCAGCGTCGGTCAGGGTGACCATCAGCGGCCCGACCGGCTCGCCGTGGGTGCGGTCGATTGCGGCACCGATCGCCGAGCCCAGTGTGCCCACGCCGTAGCAGCAGCCCAAGAAAGGGAAATCCGCGGCGACGATCCGTTCGGTCAGCTCAGACAGCTCCGCCTCCACGCGACGCTGGGTCGCGTTCTTCGCCGCGATGGGGTCGCTCACGTTGTAGGGTCCGCCGCCGAGGATGATGCCCGACCAGTCGTCGAGATCGACGTGTCCCAACGGCCGCTGGGTCAGATTGATCGCGCGTAGTTCGTTCTCGGCCAAGGCACCCAACCGCAACACAGACCGATGCTCGTCCACGGCGGCCGCCGGCTCGGCGCGGATGGACAACAGCAGGAAAGGGCGCGCACCAGCTGTCGTCGGCGGATCCTCTCGTCTGGGCACGAACAATCATTGTGCCCTGACCGATCATCGTTGCCGCCCGAATTGCCAACGGCAGACCCGAATTGTCTCCGGCAGACTTTGTAGAGTCGGTGACGACAGTCAACCGCCGATTCAACCCTCACGCCGGAGGAATCATGCGCCTCACCAAGCACACTCACGCGACCGTCACCCTCGACAAGGGTGCGGGCGTGCTGCTGATCGATCCGGGGGCGTTCACACCGAATGCGGCAGAGCTGCTGAGTCAGGCCGACACCGTACTGATCACCCACGAGCACTTCGATCATTTCGACGGTGACGCGATCGTGGCGGAGATGCAGCGCCGACCTGAGTTGCAGCTGTACGGGCCCGCCGCCGTCACCCGCACGCTCACCGACGTCGCCGACCGCGCGCATGCGGTCTCGAGCGGGGATACGTTCACCGCAGCCGGATTCGACGTCGTCGCCTTCGTCGCCGATCATGCCGTGATCCACCCGGAGATCCCGATGGTCGACAACGCGGGCTTCCTCATCGACGGGCACGTCTTCCATCCCGGCGATGCGTACCTCAACCCCCACTGCGCGGTCGAGGTGTTGCTTCTGCCCATCAGCGGTCCGTGGATCTCGACGGAGCAGGCGATCGACTATGTACGAACGCTCGCCCCGAAACGCACGATCGCGATTCATGACCTCATGCTCAGTGACACCGGCAAGACCAGTTCGGAGATGTTCCTCGGCGAGAACTCGCTGACGAAGACGCCGATGGAGATCATGGGTGTCGGCGAGGTCACCACTCTTATCGTGTCGGGCTGATCTGCTCGACTCGTCGATCACCTCGCCTGCCGTCGGACCCGGCGATCAGCGCCCACAGGACCAGTACCGGCTGGAAGAAGAGACGCACCAGTCGCTTGGTGTCGGTGTCGAGCCCGAATGCGTCGATGTGCTCGAGGTATTGATATACGTTGCCCGGGAACACGGCGACGAAGAACGCGGCCGCGATCCAGGACACGAGCTTGCGATACCTGGGCAACGCGATCAGCGCCAGACCCAGCACGATCTCGACACCACCCGACGCAAGCACGACGAAGTCCTTGTCCAACGGCACCCAGTCGGGCACCTGCGCCTGGAACTCGGCCCGTTGGGCCGTGAGATGCCCCACGCCGGCGACCACCAGCACGACGCCGAGCGCCACGCGTGCGATCGCTCGTCCGAGAGACTGACGAGTGGTGTTCGGTGACAACAACATTGATCCCCCAGACGCTCGTTCTCGGACGTCGCGACACCGTCCCGGCACGTCATCGACGGTAGCCGAGATTTATGTGGTGCACAACAATGTTGCACACCATAGAGATCAGAAGGAGATTCCTAGCGACCAGGCGAACAGCGTGTACCCGGCAAGCGTGATCAACACGATCCCGATGAGGTTGAGCCAGACGCCACCGCGGATCATCTGACCGATCGTGACGTATCCGCTGCCGTAGGCGACCGCATTGGGTGGGGTGGCCACCGGCAGCATGAACGCACACGTCGCCGCGAGGGCGACCGGCACCGTCAACGCCAGTGGGTCGATGCCCATCCCCATCGCCACCCCGCCCGCCACCGGCAGGAAGGTCGCCGCTGTCGCGGTGTTGCTGGTGATCTCGGTGAGAAAGATGATCGCCGCGGTCACCACGATGATCAGGACGATCACCGGGATGGCGTCGAGGCGTGCGGCGACGTCACCGATCCATGTGGTCAGGCCGCTGGAATCGAACTGTTCCGACAAGGCCAACCCACCGCCGAACAGCAACAGGACACCCCACGGCAGCCGCACCGCCGTCTCCCAGTCGAGTAGCCGGACTCCTGGTGTGACGCCACTGGGGAGCAGAAACAACAGGACCGCGGCCGTCATGGCGATCCCGGTGTCGGAGATGGGTGGGTCCTCATCCCAGATCAGCGGAACCGCAATCCACGAGGCAGCGGCGAGGGCGAAGATCACCGCCACCCGGATCTCGCCCTGTGACATCGGTCCGAGGTCGTCGAGTTCACCTCGGATCAGCTTCCGACCGCCAGGAATGTCATCGATCTCCGGTCGGAACAAGACGTGCGACAACAGAAACCAGGCGATGACGAGGAACACCACGGCCAGCGGCACCCCTGCGATCATCCACTCCAGGAAACCGATGTCGATGCCTTCGCCCTCCAGGTACCCCACCAGCAGTGTGTTCGGCGGCGTGCCGATGATGGTGCCCAGCGATCCGATCGATGCGGCATACGCGATGCCCAACATGAGCGCGGTGCCGAAGTTGCTGGTGATCACGGCCTGGGTGATCGCGTGCTGATCGCTTGCTGTCGCCGCATCGGTGCCCTCGGTCGAGTCCGACGTCTCGGTGTTCGACCGCAGATCGAGGACCAGGATGAGTACCGACACCCCGATCGGGATCATCATCACCGCGGTGGCCGTGTTCGACACCCACATCGACAGGAATGCCGTGGCGATCATGAAGCCCGCGATCACCATCGTCGGCTTCGTCCCCATGGCGCTCACCGTGAGCAGGGCGATGCGGCGGTGCAGGTTCCACCGTTGCATCGCCAGCGCGAGGATGAAACCGCCCATGAACAAGAAGATGATGTTGTTGCCGTAGGAGGCACCGACGTCGTTGACCGAGACGTCGGAGTCGAACACCGGGAAGATGACCAGCGGAAGCAGCGCCGTCGCCGGGATCGGGATCGCCTCGGTCATCCACAGCACGCCCATCAGCACGGCGGTCGCAGCGGTCAATCGCGCGGGATGGTCGACATCTGAGGGCAACACGAGGTAGACGATGACCGCGAGGAGTATGCCCGCGCCGAGTCCGAGCCACTGACGTCTGCGCCGGCCCGGCTTCACCTCCTCGGCCCGCTCGCCGGCGGATCGGCGGTCGACCTCGTCGAACTGATCGGCCGATCGCTGATCGTTGTGATCGCCACCGCCAGCCTGTGCCATGCGACCTCCTCGTCTGCGGTCACCATGGCACGTTTCCTGTCCGCAGCACGCGGGAATGGCCATAACATCGTTGCCAACCACGTGGCGAGATCGCTCCTACCAGCCGGTACGAGGTGCGATCGACGCGTCGGGCACGACTGCGCTCAACGGGTGCCGGCGTAGCTCAGCAATTCTCGGATGTCCGCATCGGTGATCGGCTCGAATTCGTCGTAGGCCGCGCACGCACCGCGGAAGGACTCCAACAGAGTCGGGCAGATGACGTGGTCGACATCGCCGAACCTCTCCGACATTCCCGGCGGCCCCACCGGGACCGCAACAGTCACCTGTGCCGCACCGAGACGGCGTAGCGCGCCGACCGCCGCGCGCATCGTCGCTCCCGTCGACACCCCGTCATCGACCACGACGACGTGAGCGTCACGGACCGCAATCCCGGCACGTCCATGACGATGGACACGGGTGCAGCGTTCGAGTTCGGCCCGCGTACGACGTACCAGCGTGTTCCATTCATCCGGAGTGATGCCGAGGCCGCCGATGATCTCGTCATTGGTCACCATCACCCCCGGGTACGCGATCGCACCAGCCGCGAGCTCCGGTTGATCCGGTACACCGATGGTGCGCACGGGCAAGACGTCGAGGGGGGCGTCGAGGTGTTCGGCAACTTGTCGAGCCACCGGCACTCCCCCGCACGGCAGCGCAATCACGGACGTCTCGGCGGCCGGTGCGGGCAGAGCGGAGAGGTGCCGCTCGACGTGCTCGGCGAGGATTCGCCCGGCATGCACCCGATTGCGGTACGCCCGCCCGGCGAAGATGTGGCTCGTCATGACAACCTCGTTTCAGCTCAATGCCACGCGACCGGTTGTCTGAAGCCGCACCAACGCAAATGAGACTACCCGCGACGAACGGTCCGAAACATGACTGCGCGTAGGCTGCCGGTCATGGCCTTCACCGGTTTCCCCGAGGCTGCACTCGACTTCTACGACGACCTGGAAATCGACAACTCCAAGGTGTATTGGGAGCTCCACAAAGGGACCTATCGCACTGCGGTCGCCGTGCCGATGGCTGAACTCACCGACGAGTTGGCCGCCGAGTTCGGCTCAGCCAAGATCTTTCGCCCCTACCGCGATGTTCGGTTCTCCAAGGACAAAGCCCCTTATAAGACCCATCAGGGAGCGTTCGTCGCGGTCGGTCCGGCGACCGGCTACTACGTCCAGATCGGAGCGCCCGGCGTGCGGGTGGGCGCCGGGTTCTACGAGGCTTCCGGCGAACGTCTCGCCGCTCTGCGATCGGCTATCGACAATGCGATTCACGGCGCCGAACTCGAGCAACTGGTCAACAAGTACACCCGAACCGGATGGGAACTCGGCGGTGACGTGCTCAAGACCGCGCCGCGGGGTTGGTCAACCGATCATCCGCGTATCGAACTGTTGCGACACAAATCGTTGACGATCGCCCGCGACTACGGCTTCGACGAGATCATCCACTCGGCGGCCCTGGTCAAGCAGATACGCAAGGACTGGCGTGCCGCAACGCCGCTCATCGACTGGGTGTGCCGGCACGGGTGACGCTCAGCCTTCGACGGTTCCGTCCAGGTAGACCCACCGACCGTCGCGCCGTTCGAACCGGCTGCGCTGGTGCAGCGCTTTGCGCTCGCCGTCCGCCCGATAGTGCGCGGTGAACGTCACCTCGCCGGTGTTGTCGAAAGGCGTTCCCCCCGAGGCGGACTCGACATCGAGTCGATACCACTGGATGCCGTCGTCGACGACGAGCCGACGCGGACGGGTCCGCGGGTGCCAACTGTCGAGGATGTGGTCACGATCGCCGATGGCGAAAGCGCTGAACCGCGACCGCATCAATGCCTCGGCGGTCGGCGCGCGGCGTGCGCCACTCAGGATCGGACCACAGCATTCGCCGAACGTGAGACCCGAGGTACAGGGGCAGCGTCGATCTCCATCCGCAGCACCGGTCACGTCACTCATGTCGGCGAGGATAGCGCCGACCGCCGGGGTCGCCCGCCCCAGGTGCTCGCACAGACGTCCCCGGCCGGGCAGTGCGCAGCGAACTGACAGCCACGCCACACGTCCATCGCAGGGCGCGACGATGACATGGGTGCCATGAACAACACACGACAGCTCCATACGACCACTCCCACCGCCACCACAGACAGCATGCTGGTCGTGATGGACGGCAGTACCCGGGCGCAGTCGGTGGTGCACGAGATCCTGCGGTCTGGCCGTCGAGTCGTGTTGACCTCCGCCATCTCCCACGACCTCGTTCCGTTCATTGACGCGTCGGTCAGCGGCCGGGTGTGGGCGGTGGTGTCCGACCCGTCCGATCCGGTCCAGATCGAGTCGATCATCGAGCGCGCCGAGGACCGGATCGGTCCGGTGGTGATGATCGTCGATCCGGGTGGTCTGCTCACAGACGTGGCGGCCGCCGATCGTCGCGTGGCCTGACCGCGAGTCGTCTGACCGCGAGTCATCTGACCGGCTCACCGGCCCCGTACGAGGACATAGCGGGACCATCGACTCTGGTGCCACACATGCGAGATGACAGACTGTCGAAGGTGATTCGTCGACAGTGAGGAAGCGACATGCCGGACAGCATCGTGGTGGTCATCGGTTCGGGCGGCATGGGTCTGGCCATCGCCCGACGTCAGGCCTGCGGGCGTAAGGTCGTCCTCGCCGACGTCGACGACGCCCGCCTCGAACGGGACGTCGCCGCCCTCGGCGACGAGGGCTTCGATGCGGTCGGACGCACGGTTGATGTCGGATCGGCGGACTCGGTGACAGCGCTGGCGGAGTTCTCGGCGTCACTGGGCAACGTCGACCAGGTGATCCACACGGCTGGGCTCTCCCCGGTGCAGGCACCGGTGGAGGCGATCCTGCGGGTCGACCTGCTGGGCGTGGCGTTGTCGCTCGACGCGTTCGGCGCCGTGGTCGCCCAACGCGGTGCCGGGGTCGTCGTAGCCAGCATGGCGGGCCACATCTATCCCCCACTCGCGGCCGACCACGCCGCCGCGCTCGCCATCACCCCGAGTTCCGAGCTGCTGTCGCTTGACTTCCTGACCGAACTGGCCGGGGACCCGGGAAGCGCCTACGCGATTGCCAAACAAGCCAACCATGTCCGGGTGCGTGCCGCGGCCGGCGTATGGGGTGCGCGTGGCGCCCGCGTCAACAGCATCAGCCCCGGGGTCATCGCGACCGCCATGGGGCAAGCCGAGCTCGGCGGCGACAGCGGTGATGCCATGCGTGCCATGATCGCGATGTCGGGAACCGGCCGACTCGGAACCGCCGCCGACATCGCCGACGCCACCGCTTTCCTGTTGAGTCCGGCGGCCTCCTTCATCACCGGGACAGATCTGTTGGTCGACGGTGGCGCCGTGGCAGCGATCGCCACACCACGCGAGTGAGTCGATTCGCGTCGCAACAGCACTGAACTGCGCCCCGGATGGTCACTGTTGGCCATCTCCTTTCCGATCCGCCCTCGCAGGTCCGGTGCCACGGGATAGCATCCAGAACGCCGTCGATGCCGCTCCGGACATGACTGCCGGCGGGCTTCGCGGTCGCCCACACCTGCAGACTGGACAGCTCAAGGGAGAGTCATGTCTACCTCGACCAACACGGCATCCGAGATCGTCACGGGCGTCGGCGGCGCCGGCAACATCGAGAGTCTGACGCACTGCGCGACCCGTCTGCGTTTCCAATTGCGCGATGCCTCCGAGGTCGAGCAGGGCACCCTGGAAGCGATCGACGGCGTCATGGGCGCGGTACCCCAGGCAGGCAACCGCTACCAGATCGTCATCGGCGGTGCCGTACAAACGGTCTACAACGAGATCATGGCGCTGCCACAGATGGCCAACGCCGGCGGTGACGCGGCGGCCATCAAGGCGGCCGCACGGGCGAAGGGACCGCGCGGCAAGAACGCGTGGTTGGATTCCCTGTTCGAATACCTGTCGGATTCCTTCCGACCGATCCTGGGCGCTTTGCTCGGCGCCTCTTTGTTCATCACGTTCATGTCGCTGATGAGCACCCTGGACATCATCGGCAACTGGGCCGACCCCCGCACCGACCTGTCCCCGTCGTGGCAGTTCGTGAACCTCTGTTGGCAGTGCGTGTTCGTGTTCCTGCCCCTGATGATCGCCTACAACGCGTCGAAGAAGCTGGACGCGGATCCGTGGGTGGGATTCGCCATCATGGCCGTACTCATGCTGCCCGGCTTCACCGCGTTCATGGATCAGGCGACCACCAACACCGTCTTCGGCTTCGAAGTCCAGACCATCGATATCTTCGGCATACCGCTGACGGTCTTCGACTACAGCTCCCAGGTGTTCCCGCCGCTGCTGATGGCAGCCGTTCTGGGCCCGCTGTACAAGTACCTCAAGAAGATCATCCCGGAGAACGTGCAGCTCATCTTCGTGCCGTTCCTCGCCATGCTCATCATGATCCCGTTGACGGCGTTCATCATCGGGCCGATCGGCGTCTACGTCGGTGCGGGTCTGGCCGACGTCCTCAAGTCGATCAACGACTTCTCCCCGTTCATCTTCGCGATCGTGATCCCGCTCGCCTACCCGTTCATGGTCCCGCTGGGCCTGCACTGGCCGATCAACGCGATCATGCTGCTCAACATCCAGACCATCGGCTACGACTTCATCCAGGGACCCATGGGCGCCTGGAACTTCGCGTGCTTCGGGGCCACTGCCGGTGTGCTGCTCATCGCGTGGCGCGAACGCGACATGCAGATGCGGCAGACCGCCACCGGCGCGCTGGCCGCCGGACTCCTGGGCGGCATCTCCGAACCCTCGCTCTACGGTATCCATCTACGCTTCAAACGGATTTATCCGAGAATGTTGGTCGGCTGCTTCGTCGGCGGACTGATCATCGGTATCGGCGGCGGCGTGACCACGAACGCGTTCGTCTTCACGTCGCTGCTGACGATCCCCGCATTCGACAGCATCGTGCTCTACGGCATCGCGGTCGCCGCCGCTTTCGCCGTGGCGATGATCCTGGTGGTGTTGTCCGGGTACCGCACTGCCGAACAGCAGGCGCAGTTCGAGGCCGCCCGCGACGCCGGACTCGAACGTGCCGGCGCGATCCCGATCGACGATTCCGCTGAGGGGGTGGCCGCGGCCGCCGCAGCCGCCGCGGTGCCGAGCGGCGCCGCCACCGCCGTGAGCACCGCGCCCGCCGCGACCGCCACCGCGCCGTCCACAGCCGAGTCGGCCGCCCCCACCGAGCGGGGCGTCGTCACCGAGATCGGCGCTCCGCTCGAGGGAACCGTGGTGGCGCTGTCTGATGTACCCGATCCGGTGTTCGCCAAGGGCACCATGGGTGGCGGCGTGGCGATCGAACCGTCCGGCGATACCGTCTACGCTCCCGCAGCGGCGATGGTCGTCGCCGCGCAGCCCACCGGTCACGCCTTCGGCCTTGTACTCGACGGTGGCATCGAGCTGCTCATCCATGTCGGCATCGACACCGTGCAACTCAAAGGCGAAGGGTTCGACGTCAAGGTGAAGGCGGGACAGAAGGTCGATGCGGGCACCCCGCTGGTGACCTTCGACCGAGCGGTGATCGAGAGGGCGGGCTACCCGCTGATCACACCCGTGGTGGTGATGAACACCAAGAAGTTCGCGTCCGTCGATCAGATCGCCGAGGGCACCGCCACCGTGGGCACCCCGGTGATCGCAGTCGAGGCCAAGCCCCGGCCGCCGGCCTGAGCCGCCGCCCGACCGGACGGCTCAGCTTGTCACCCGGTTCATCCCTACCATCACGAACTGCCGGACGCGCCCGGCCACCGATGCCGCACACGTCGAGTGCAGCGGATCAGACATGTGCTCTGCCAGGGTCACTCCGATGGGTCCATCCGGCCCCGACAGCACGACCTCGATCTGGTGGTCGCCTCGGCGGACGTCGACCGGACTGAGCGCATCGATGCGGTCGTCGCCGGTTGCGCGACGCACGAAATACTGGGCGGCCTGCACCGCGTGTGGCAACGACGTACGGCCGCGAAGGAACTCGTTGTCGAGCCGACCATGCGTGTAGCGACGCACGATGGCCGACGGTTCGTCAGCGGAATCGACTGCGCCATAGCAGAGCCCATGCGGAAACAGGATCATCGTCGCGGCGAATCGATCCCCACCGAGGTGGGAGCATTCCCACGTCCACTCCGGGTACTCCGCCGCTATTGCCGCGGTGGCGGCGCGCCCCCGCACCGCGCAGCACTGGTCATGTTTGCCGTGCGCGCACACGGCCACGAGCGGATCATCGAACCGTTCGCCGTCCGTCCCATCGAGCGCCAAGTCGAGATACTCCGCCGGTGAGGCGACCTCACCGTGGTGCACCGTTTCTGATCCAGGACGCGCGTCGACGATGAACCACCGCCACCGGGGCACCGATGGGCGCCGACCGGGACGACGAATCGCGACGATCCGCATTCGCTCGGTCTCCACGCGCCGCACGATCGCGCGGCCGAGCCGGGGGTCGAGGATCCGCGGGGATTCCAGGAACGCTGACGGACCCCACGCACCGCTCATCTCGAGGAGCACCCACTTGTTCCCGGCCGACGCGGTGCCGAACATGGGATCACCGCGGTCGCGGGCGGAGTCGCTGCACGGGAGACGATCACCCATCGGACTCGGTGCTGTCGTGGGGCGTCGGCTCGATCGGGCACGGCTCGACGGGCACCAGCACGGCCTCACGCAGTAGTCTGCGCACCAGCACACATCCGTCGGAACCGTCAAGCCCGGGCAGGTTTCCTGCCATCACGGGTTGCCCGGACCGGATCGCCACGAGCGCGTCGGCGCATGAGGCCGGAAAGGTGATGCTACGGTCCGGAAGCCGAAGTGTGACAGAGCTGTTGGAATGCCGGAGGGAACCGATCAAACCGGGTCGCCAGCGGAACGCCGTCGTTGTGTCCACTCGGCCGATCGCGTCGAGCGTCGCCAACGGTGCCACCGCCACCGCACGGGTTCGTTCGGCGTGGCGTCGTGACAGACGGGTCGCTGCCGCATCGGCGAGTTCGTCGGTTTCCTCGCGCAGCACGTCGATCACCGAGGTGAGTACCGAGCGGGCGGTGACCGCGGTCTGATCATGATCGGCCAAATCCAGTGGAATGGCCAGAGATTCGCGAAGCATGTCGTTGTCGCCGAGCGCGTCGACGATGGCTCGGACGACGTCGTGTCGGGTCACTGCGGAGACGCCCACGGTGAGGTGAATCGAGGTCTCCCCCATCGCCTGCGCCGAATGCACCCAACCGCGCGGCAGGTACACCGCATCGCCGGGCTCGAGGACCGTGTCGATCACCGGCTGTTCGCGCGCCCGCGCTTCGATGGCGGGCCGGTGATCGGTCCACGGCTGGGTGTCGAGCGGATCGCGGTGCACCGGATCGTGCACCAACCACCGTTTGCGGCCGGACACCTGAAGGACGAACACGTCGTGGACGTCGTAGTGCGGGTCGAATCCACGATTGGCGGGTGGGGTGATGTAGGCGTTGGTCTGCACCGGGTGGCCGAGATCGTCGACCATGCCCCGCGCGAAGTCGATCACCGGCGGCCACAACCGGTGCAGTCCCTGCAACACGATCGTGGCACCCTCGGCAAAACGCGACAGCACCTTCGCCGAGTCCACTTGATCGCCGATCTCCGCTCCGAAGCCTGCCGGACCGACATAGCAGTCCCGAGCCAGCAACCCGCCGTCCTTCGCCATCCGGATGAAAGGGGCACGCACCCCGCGTGCGGTGAGCAGTTCGTCGACGGTCGCCGGCGAGAGCAGATCACCGAAGTCACGCGGGAGCGTGTCGGCCCGGCTGAGCAACGGGCGCCGGCCCCAATGATCGCGTGCGAAATCCGCGGCACCGATCGAGATACAGCGGCTCAGCATTCCGTCGTTCAGGCGGTGCCGTCGGCGCCGCCGTCATGACCGTCCGGGTTGGAGCCGCCGTCGGCAGGACCCTCACCGGCATTCGCGGTGCCATCGGCCCCACCGTCGTGTCCACCCGGATTGGAGCCACCATCGGCAGGACCCTCACCGGCATTCGCGGTGCCATCGGCCCCACCGTCATGTCCACCCGGATTGGAGCCACCATCGGCGACGCCTTCGCCGCCGGAGTCGGATGTCGTGATGTCATCGTCGTCGAGGGCCATCGATCGTCCTTTCGTCGGCGGAGCCGTGGTTGTCACGACTCCTCTTCCACTATGGGCACTGCCTCGGGCGCGCGGGTCCGGTTCACGAGATCGCCTCCGGGCCGACGCGTCGACCTACCGGCGTACCGGGCTCACCCGTTTTGGATGATTCCCCGCGGCCAGCCGCGACAAACATCCGGCGCGCGCGAAACCGGGCGTAGCGTGAACGCGGTGCGAAAGTGGAGCGTTCTCATCATCTTGTGCGCCGCACAGTTCATCATGGTGCTCGACACGACCGTGATGAACGTGTCGGTGTCCAGCGTGGTGGAGGACCTCGACACCACGCTGACGCAGGTTCAGTTGGCAATCACCCTGTACACGCTGGTGATGGGCTCGTTCATGTTGTTCGGCGGACGGCTCGGCGATCTGTTCGGCCGGCGGAGGGTGTTCGCGATCGGGTTGCTGGTCTACGGGACCGGTTCACTCATCACCGCCTTCAGCCCCAACATCGGTGTGCTGCTGTTCGGTTGGTCGTTTGTCGAGGGCGCCGGTGCGGTGCTGGTGATGCCGGCGATCATCTCGTTGACCGCCGCCAACTACGAGGGGCGCGAGCGTGCCACCGCCTACAGTGCCCTCGGCGGGATCGCGGCCGCGGGCGCCGCCGCCGGCCCGCTCATCGGTGGATGGGTGACCGAGACGTTGACCTGGCGGGTCGTTTTCGCCGCCGAGACGGTGGTCTGCATCGTCGTCATCGCATGCGTGAGGGTCATCGCCGACACCAAAGTGTCGGGCTCGCGTCGCCTCGACTGGGGCGGCACGGCGCTGTCGGCACTCGGGCTGGGTCTGATCGTGATCGCCCTGTTGCAGGCCGGTTCGTGGGGCTTCATCCGTCCCTCCGGCGCATTGACCGTCGCGGGGACCGAGATCACGCCGTTCGGTTTCTCGGTGGTGCCGTTCATGATCGCGGCAGGCGTCTTCGTCTTGATCGGGTTCGTCGGTTGGGAGAACCATGTCATCTCGCGCGACGGCACACCGCTGATGCATCCTCGGCTGCTGCGAACACTGCATCTGCGCAACGGATTGGTGATGCTCATCGCCCAGCAGACCATCATCGGCGGGATGTTCTTCGTCATCCCGATCTATTTGCAGTATGTGCTGCTGAAGGACGCGTTCGACACCGGCCTGAAGTTGGCTCCCATGTCGGTGGCGATGCTCATCGCCGCCTTCGCCAGCCCGAAACTCGCTGCGACACAGTCGCCGCGGCGAATGGTCCGGATCGGTTTGGTACTGGTGATCATCGGATCGTTCACCTTGGTGAGCACCATCGAACCGCAACTCCAGGGTGTGCCCTTCGCCATCGGGATGGCGGTGTTCGGCGCCGGTTTCGGCTTCATCGCATCGCAGTTGGGCAATGTGATCATGTCGTCGGCGAGTGAACGTGACCGCGGTGAGGCAGGGGGATTGCAAGGGACCGCGCAGAACATCGGAACCTCGGTGGGGGTCGCGATGCTGGGTGCGCTGCTGATCGCCTCCCTCAGTAGCGGCTTCAACCAAATGGCACAAGCCGACCCCGACTTGTCCGAAACGACCAAGAGCCAGATCGCCGACGCATCTGCCGACGGTATCGAGATCATCAGCAGAGATCAGCTCGATGATGTCGCGGCGGCGAACGCGATCCCGGAGCAGGAGGTCGCAACGCTGATCGACAGTTATGTCGACGCGCAACTCACCGCGATCAAGGGAGCGATCCTGTTGGTGATCTTCCTCGCTGCGCTCGGCCTGGTGATAGCGCGACGACTGCCGCGGATTCCGGGGGCCGAACTCGGCACCCCGGATACCGACGACAGTCGTCGCGTCTCGAACGGCTGAGGACCCGTCAACTCCCGAGGATCTTGGCCTTCTGGGCAGCGAATTCCTGCTCGGTCAAGATGCCCTGCTGATAAAGCGCACCGAGTTCTTTGAGTTGTTCGATGGTGTCCTGTTGCGGTGCCGCTGCCGGGGCGGGTGCAGGAGCCGGGGCGGGAGCGGGAGCCGGCGCGGGCTGCGCGTAACGCTGCTGGTTCTCGTACTCCTGTTGCGCCCAGCGGTTTGCCTGGCGACGTGAGACACGATTGCTGACCGAGGTTGCGGTACCGGCGATGACCGCGGTGCGCGCGGCCGCGCGGATGAGTCCGGGCATGAGGTTCTCCTTGCTGTGAGTGGTCAGGGGGGACGGCCGAAGCGTCAGGCGTCCGCGGCGTCGGCAGCCTCGACGGCTTCGACGAAGGCATCCATCGGGATGCGACCGGACGCCACCATCTGGGCACCGTTTCGGCGTAGGGCACCGGCAAACGGTGCCGCCCAGGCATTCTCGTAGACCATGATCGCCGCGGCGGTTCCAGGTTGCAGGACCGACGCGGCCTCGGCGATGTCGTCCTCGCCGATCAGATCGCTCGCCGCACCGTCGAGAACCTCGAAATCGACGCCGAGTTGGTCGATCTCGAGGTGCGTCAGGGTCCCGTCCTCACCCTTCTGCACAAACGCGAGATCGATGACGCGGATGATGCCGCGGTCGACCAGTTCGACGAGGTACGGGATGGCTTCTCCGGTCGGCTGCTGCCCACTCCACTCCAGAACTATGTAATCGATGGGTCCGATGTCGGGAACGACTTCTTCGGTCATGACGACTTCCTCGCTGCGTCGCGATTGACAGGGCAGTGTCCGGTCGCGGCATGACGCACCTACCCCGACCGTCCTCCACGATCCTAGTGTCCCGCGCGACGCGCGTGGGTACTTCTCAGCGCAGGTCGATCACGTCGGCGTCGCCGGCATCGTCGTACAGCTTGCCGATCCGCTCGGCGTACTTGGTCGCAATCGGCTTACGACGAAGCTTCATCGTCGGGGTGAGTTCGTCCCCACCCGGGTCCCATGCCGCCGGGACGATCGTGAACCGCTTGACCTGCTCGACCTGAGAGAGTTTGCCATTGCCCTGCCGTACTGCCGCGGTGACCTCGTCGATCACCTCAGTCCTGCTCGACAGGGTCGCCATGTCGGCGTCGGGGATGTTGAGCATCTTCGCCCGGGCAGCCGCCGCGTCGGGGTCGAGCACCACCAAAGCCGAGATGTAGGGCCGCCCATCGCCGATCGCCACCACCTGGCCGATGAGTGACGAGGCGGCCTTCATGGCGTTCTCGATGTTGGTCGGCGACATGTTCTTGCCCGACTCGTTGATGATCAATTCTTTCTTGCGATCGACGATGGTCACGTTGCCCTCGTCGTCGATCTTTGCGATGTCGCCGGTCGCAAGCCACCCGTCCGCGTCGATGGTCTCCGCGGTCTTCTCGGGCTGCTTGCGGTAACCCCGCATCACCACGGGCCCTCGGATGAGCAGCTCGCCGTCGTCGGCGATCTTTGCCTCCACCCCGGTGACCGTCTTGCCGACGGTACCGATCCTGAGGTTCTCCGAGGTCGTCATGGTCGAGACACCGGTGGTCTCCGACATCCCCCACACCTCCAGGACGGGGACGCCGAGGCCGAGGAAGAACTCCAGCACCTCTGCGGGGATGGCCGCGGCACCGGAGCCGGCGAAGTGGACCTGGTCCATGCCGATCGCCTCACGCACCTTGTGCAGGACCAGCTTGTCGGCCAGGCCGTGTTGCAGCCCGCCGACCCGCCCCGGGTCGCGGCCTTCGAGGTGGGCACGTGCGGCCGAGGCGCCGGCGCCCAGAGCCCATGCCGCCAGGTTCTTTTTCACGGGGCTGGATTCCTCGGACATCTTCGCCTCGATACCGGCGCGGATCTTCTGCCACACACGCGGCACGCCGAAGAAGAACGTGGGACGCACTTCTGGCAGCGCAGCGGCGATCTCCCGCGGATCGGGAACCGTGGTGATCTGGATACCGCGCACCATGTTGGCGGCGTGCGACGATACGCGATCGGCGATGTGCGCGGCGGGGAGATACGAGATCACCCGGTCGTCGAAGCCTGCCTGGACATGCTCGGCGAGTGCCGCGAGTTCGGCGATGATGTTGCGGTGGGTGATCTCGACACCCTTGGGCGGCCCGGTGGTCCCCGACGTGTAGATCAGGGTGGCGAGGTCGTCGGGTTGCACCGCGCGCCACGACGCCTCGAAGTCGAAACTGTCAGGTGCGGCGGCCTGTTCGAGGTCGGCAAGCGACATCGCATCACTGGCCGTGCCGTCGACGACGATCGTCGTGGTGACATTCGTGGTCGCCGCGCGAATCGCCGGCAGGAACACCTGTTCGGTGACCACGACTGAGTTCTCCGCGTTGCCGAACAGGTACTCGATCTGGTCCGACGCGCTGGTGTTGTAAATGGAGAACGGAATTGCGCCCAGGTGCAGGGCGGCCGTGTCGACGAGATGGAACTCGGGGCGGTTGGTCAGCATGATGCCGACGGTGTCGCCGTGGCCGACACCGAGTGTCGCGAGCCCACGGGCGATCGCCTCCACCCGCCGCCCGTACTCCGCCCACGTGATCTCCTGGATTCCGCCGACTGTGCGCAGGGCTACTGCGTCGGGGCGGACGGTGATCGACTGTTGGAACGCCTCGGGCAATGTGGCCACCTGGGCCCCCGTCTCGTGGGGAAAGGTGATCTGTTCTGTCTGCGTCATGACCGATGTCCTCGCTCGTCTGGTCAGAGTGGTCGACATCACAGTACCGAGCACTGTGCGGCGCCGACAGACTTCCGTGAGAATGGTAATCCGAAAGTAAAACGACGTCGTCAGACGATCATTCGCGATCGGCCGAGCAGACTCAGGTGGTCACCGGGCGCAGCTCCCACTCGCCACCGCCGGTGAGTTCGAGGACCTCCGTGTGGTGCTGATCGGTGGTACTGCGATGACTCACCGACACCAGGATCGTCTCCGGCAGTTCCGCGCGGATCAGCGAGTACAGCGAGTACTCGAGCCCCTCGTCGACCGCCGAGGTCGCCTCGTCCATGAACACCACCTCCGGACGGGTCAGCAAGATGCGCGCGAATGCCACCCGCTGCTGCTCCCCCGGTGACAGCACCTTCGACCAGTCCTCTTCCTCGTCGAGACGGTCGACGAGATGCGGAAGGAAGACCCGCTGCAAGGCGGAGCGGATCGCGTCGTCGCCGACGTCGTCGGGCGCGGCCGGGTAGGCGACCGCGGTGCGTAGGTCGCCGAGCGGGATGTACGGGATCTGGGACAGGAACAGGGTGCGTCGTCCGAGCGGACGATCGACCTCGCCGTCGACGAACGGCCACATCTCGGCAATGCCGCGCAGCAGCGTCGTCTTTCCCGAACCGGAACTGCCCTTGACCACCAGTGCGTCTCCAGGTGTCATCGACAGCGACAACGACCTCACCAACGGACGGTCATCAGGTGTGGTGATGTCCACGTTCTGCAGCGCAAGACGCCGCTCTTGGCTCTCCTCCGTCGGTATCCGCCTCAGCTCGCGTGACTTGTTGTTCGCGTCGTGCAGACCGTCGAGACGGATCAGCGACGCTCGCAGTTCGGTGAACTCGTCATAGGACTCGCGGAAGAACGAAAGCGAGTCATGCATGTTGCCGAAGGCTGTCGACGACTGCATCACCGCTCCGAGGGTGATCTCGCCGGCGATGAACCGAGGAGCCTGAACTATCAGCGGGAAGACGACAGCGGTCTGATTGACCGTGAGGTTCCACCCGTTGAACTTCAACGTCCGGAAGACAATTCGCCAGAAGTTCCGAATGACCTCAGCAAAGCGAGAGAGCAGGCCCGCACGCTCCACCCCCTCCCCGCGATAGAACGCCACGTTCTCGGCGCCATCGCGAATGCGGACCAACGCGTAGCGGAAATTGGCGGTGAGACGTTCGTTCAAGAAGTTCAGTCGAATCAACGGTCGGCCGATATAGAACGCGATCACTGTGGTCACCAAGACGTAGCTGAGGACGATCCACATCATCGCGCGCGGGAACGTGACACCGAGGATCGTCAACGGTCCCGAAAGGTCCCATAAGATCTTGGTGAACGACACGATCGAAACGACGGCGGAGACGGCACCAAACGCGAGGCCTCGCGAATACGTGACGAAGTTGGTGATGTCTGCTTCGATGCGCTGATCCGGGTTGTCGATGTTGGCCTCGCCGACGAAACGGTTGCGGTAGTAGGCCTGTCCGTCGAGCCAATCGGCCGTCATCCGGTCGGTCATCCACGTTCGCCATCGAATATCAAAGGCCTGACCGGCATAAAAGTCGACGAGAGAACGAATGACGTGGAGGGTGGCCAACAAGCCAAAGATCCCGATCGCACGCCAGAACGCGGACGCGGCGGAGTCGCGCGCAGCGAGATCGCCCTGGACGAGTCCCTCGGCGATACCCTGCATTGCGGTGTACATGTCGTTGTACTGGTAGGAAATCAGAACGTTGAGGCGCACGCTGAGCAGGGTCAACAACAGCAGCCCGGCAAGGATGGTCCACGTGAGCCACTTGCCTGGGCCGGTGAAAAAGCCCCGGGACAGACGCCAGAATTGACGGCCCCACTTCGTGTATCGCGCAAGCGCGGCGCAGATGGCGATTCCGGCGGCAGCCGAGATCGCGAACGCGATGGCCAGCCAGATCGTCGAGGCAAGCCACTCGTGGCTCCAGTCGATGCTCTCGTCCACGCATCCCCTCCATGCACACGTCAGCGCAAGCCGACGACCGACAGATCGCCGAAGTCTAACCCGGGTGAACGCCACGCACCGGACAACGGCACATGGGACAAGGGCACATGGGACAAGGGCACATGGGACAAGGGCACACGCGTCACGACACGGGTCGCAGCACTGCCCCTTCGCTGAGCGCGGTTTCGGACACGGTCTCCTGGAGGGAATCTCCGATGCGTACGACGTAGCCACCCCGTGCGGCGGGCACATCGTCGGCGGTGAACGGCATCTCGCAGCGCCCGTCCTCGGTTCGCGGGGCACCGAGCCGGGTGGACGCCAGTTCTTCGCCGGTCTCGTCATAGATCCGCACCGGCGATCCGGGGGCCACGTCGGCGGCACCGGTCGCGCAGAGCACGACCCCGTGCGCTTCGAAGGAGGCCGCGGCGACCGAACCCACCATCACCGCGAGCACAGCGACCGCGGCCAGCACCAAGCCTGCGACCGCACTGACGAGGATGATCGGCGAGCGGGTACGTCGTTGCCAGGTACGTTGCGGCAGCATCGGTCCGGGCTGCAGCCAGTATTCCGGCTGTGTATGCGGCCACCCATCCGACCGGGGCGGCTGGGCTGAGGTCATGGCGACCAGTGTGCCATCTGTGCGGTCAGCTCTTCGGTGGGAAGTATTTGATCAGCGCTTCTTGCACCACCGAGGTCGCCAGCGTGCCGTCGCGCATCCAGAAGCGTCCCGATCCCATGCCGCGCGAGCCCGATGCCACCGGAGAGCGGGTGGCGTAGAGCAGCCAGTCATCGAAACGGAACTCGCGGTGAAACCACATCGAATGGTTCACCGTGGCGGCGAAAAGACGGTCGATCCCCCACGACAACCCGTGCGTGGTGATGATCGAGTCGAGGACGGTGGTATCCGAGGCATAACACATGGCGGCCACATGCATGATCGGATCGTCGGGCATCTCACCGTCGGTCTTCATCCAGACCCGATTGTCCTTGAGCTTCTCCCCTGCGTCGCGCACCTTCCAGGTCGGGTCGTTCGCGAAGCGAATATCGATCGGGTGCATAGCGTTCACGAAGGTCGCGATCCGATCCTCGAAACCCTTGAAATGCTCGCCCAACGGTGGCAATTCCTCCGGGTAGGGCACCTGCGGGATCTCCACCGCGTGCTCGAGCCCGGCCGCATTGTCCTGAAAGGCCACCAGCATCGTGAACACCTCGGCACCGTCCTGCATGGCGGTGACCTGACGGTTTGCGAAGGCTTTTCCATCGCGGAACCGCGCGACGTGGTATTCGAGCGGCTTGTTCACGTCACCACCGCGGATGAAATGCGCGTGCAACGCGTGGATCGGCGGGTTGCCCCGGGTGAGGGTGCGCGATGCCGCGACCACACCCTGCCCAAGGAGCTGTCCTCCGAACGTGCGGGCCGTCTTCTGCTCGGGGTGCTGCCCGATGAAGAGGTCGTCGTCGCGCTGTTCGACGTCGAGCAGGGCGAGCAGTTTACCGAGGTCCTCGGATTGTGCGGTCATGAGAGCACACCCTATGTGTTGAGGGTGCGGGGTCTCGATACGCCTCCTCGCTGCCGCTCGTCGGCTACTCGACCAGCGGAAAGGGCGCGCACTCCTCGGCTACCCGACCAGCGGAAAGCGCGCGCACTCCTCGGCTACCCGACCAGCGAAAAGGGCGCGCACTCCTCGGCTACCCGACCAGCGGAAAGGGCGCGCGCTCGGTGGCTACTCGACCTGCGGGAGGTGGGTTAGTGATCCTGTTCGCCGATGCGGTGGACGTGGATCATGTTGGTGGAGCCGACGGTGCCGGGCGGTGCGCCCGCGACGATCACCACCACGTCACCCTCCTTGAGGCGACCGATCTTCAGGAGCTGATGATCCACCTGGTCGATCATGTGGTCGGTGGTGTCGACGTGATCGACGATGAACGTCTCCGTGCCCCAACTCAATGCGAGCTGACTGCGCACCGCCTGGGTCGGGGTGAACGCGAGCAACGGTAGCCGTGAATGCAGTCGGGCCAAGCGACGCACGGTGTCACCGGACTGGGTGAACGCCACGAGCGCCTTGACCTCCAGCCGCTCGCCGATGTCGCGGGCAGCATAGGAGATGATGCCCCGCTTGGTTCGCGGCACATGCGACAGCGGCGGCACATCACGCGAGCCGCCCTCGACGGCGCGGGCGATCTTGTCCATGGTCAGCACCGCATCGATCGGCCACTTGCCCACCGAGGTCTCACCGGAGAGCATTACCGCGTCTGCACCGTCGAGCACGGCGTTGGCGACATCAGAAGCCTCAGCGCGGGTCGGGCGCGAGTTCTCGATCATCGAGTCGAGCATCTGGGTCGCCACGATGACCGGCTTGGCGTTCTCGCGCGCCATCTGAATGGCCCGCTTCTGCACCAGCGGCACTTCTTCGAGGGGCAACTCGACACCGAGATCGCCGCGGGCGACCATGATGGCGTCGAAAGCCAGGACAATCGCCTCGAGGTTGTCGATCGCTTCCGGCTTCTCGAGCTTCGCGATCACCGGCACGCGCCGCCCGACACGGTCCATCACCTCGTGCACGATCTCGATGTCGGCCGGGCTGCGCACGAACGACAGAGCGATCATGTCGACGCCGAGTTTCAGGGCGAATTCCAGGTCGGCAATGTCCTTTTCCGACATCGCGGGCACCGAGACGTTCATGCCGGGCAGTGATAAACCCTTGTTGTTACTGACCGGACCGCCTTCGGTGACCCGGCAGACGACGTCGTTGCCGTCGATCGCGGTCGCGGTCAGCCCGACCTTGCCGTCATCGACCAGCAGGCGATCGCCCACCGATGCGTCCTCGGCAAGCTGTTTGTAGGTGGTCGACACCCGATCCTGGGTACCTTCGATGTCGTCGACGGTGATCCGCACTTCGTCGCCGGTGTCCCACATGACCTCGCCGTTGAGCGTCCCTTCGTCGCGGAACTTCCCCAGCCGGATCTTGGGTCCCTGCAGGTCAGCCAGCACACCCACCGCTTTACCCGCGGCGTCGCTGGCCTTGCGCACACGCGCATAGACCTCTCGATGGACATCGTGGGTGCCGTGGCTCATGTTCATCCGAGCCACATCCATGCCCGCCTCGACGAGCTCTTTCAGTTTCTCGTCCGAGCTTGTGGCCGGTCCGAGGGTGCAAACGATCTTTGTACGACGTGTCACTGTGATCACCTTAGTCCCGTTGCCACGCCATCTCTATCCCGGTGACGATTGGTCATCCGCTCGCCATGTCGGGTTGTCGAAATCACCATCGGATGAGTGAACACTCATCGCACCGACAGCGGCAAGGCCGCCGGCCGGACCGGTGACGGCAGGTCCGATTCACCCATCAGGAACTCATCGACGGCCCGGGCGGTGGACCGTCCCTCCGCGATCGCCCACACCACCAGCGATGCCCCACGATGCGCATCCCCACACACGAACACCCCGGGCGCGTCGGTTTGCCAGTCGCTTCCACACGAGAGCGCCCCGCGCCGATTCGGCTCGATACCGAGGTCGTCGAGCAACTGACCCCTACGCACACCGGCAAAGCCGATAGCGAAAAGGGCCAATTCACAAGGGATCTCGAACTCCTCACTGACCGGTGTCACCACTCGGCGACCATCGGGCTCCCGGGTGACCTCGACTTCCGCGAGGACCATCGCCGCAACGTTGCCGTTGGCATCGCCGACGAAACGCTGCACTGCCACCTCGTACTTGCGCACACCGCCCTCGGCGTGGGCCGAGGATGTGCGCATCACCAGTGGCCAGGTGGGCCACGGTGATCGGTCGTCGTCGCGGTCCTCGGGCAGCGCCGGGTTGTAGTCGAGCTGCACCACCGATGCGGCACCTTGGCGATGTGCCGTACCCAGACAGTCCGCACCGGTGTCACCGCCGCCGATGATGACCACGTGTTTACCGGCCGCGGTGACCGGCGAGAGCCCGTCACCTTCGCATTCCTTGTTGGCCGGCACCAGATGCTCCATGGCCAGGTGTACGCCGGCCAGGTCGCGTCCGGGGACAGGGTTGTCGCGTGCCTCCATCGCACCGATGGCCAAGACCACCGCGTCGTGCTTCGCCTGCAGATCGGCGACAGACAGATCAACACCCACATCACAATTGACGACCAATTCGGTGCCCTCGGCTCGCATCTGCGCGACCCGGCGATCGATGTCGGACTTCGGCAGTTTGTACTCCGGGATGCCGTAGCGCAGCAATCCGCCGATCCGATCGTCCCGCTCGTAGACGGTCACGTCGTGACCGGCCCGGGTGAGCTGCTGAGCGGCCGCCAGACCCGCTGGCCCCGACCCCACCACACCGACCGACTTGCCCGATCGCGATGCCGGCGGCTCGGGCCCGATGATCGCCTCCGCCCACGATTCGTAGGCGATGGTCTTCTCGATGCGTTTGATGGTGACGCTGCCGCCGGTGGTGGCCTCCGAGATCGACAACACGCATGCGGCCTCACACGGTGCCGGACACACCAACCCGGTGAACTCGGGAAAATTGTTGGTGGCGTGCAACCTTGCGCTGGCCGCATCCCATCGTCCGCGACGCACCAGATCGTTCCACTCTGGGATCAGATTCCCCAGCGGACAACCGGCAGTGCCGGAGTGACAGAACGGGATCCCGCAGTCCATGCACCGGCGCGCCTGTTCGGACACATCAGTGAGCTCGAGCATCGGGTTGTCGGGATGGGCGTACACGTCGCCCCAGTCCTGCACCCGCTCGGCGACGGGACGGTACTTCGATTCCTTCTTCGGAACCTCCAGAAATCCGCGCGGATCAGCCACGTGCCGCCTCCATGATCGCTGAATCGACGTCGCGGCCTTCGGCTTCGGCCATCCGCGCCGCATCGAGAACCCGTTTGTAGTCGGTCGGCATCACCTTGGTGAAGCCCAGGCATCGCCGCGGCCAGTCGGCCAGCATCGACGCACCGATCGCCGAGCCGGTCAGTTCGGTGTGTCTGGTGATCGTGTCGTGCAGGAACTGTAGGTCGTCGGGATCCGGGCGAAGCAATTCGACCATGGCCATGTTCACCTTGGACTCGTCGAGGTCGTAGACGTATGCAATGCCGCCGGACATACCCGCCGCCAGATTGCGCCCGGTGGGTCCGAGGATCACCACCCGACCGCCCGTCATGTATTCGCAGGCATGGTCACCCACACCCTCGACCACCGCTGTGGCACCCGAATTGCGGACGGAGAACCGCTCGCCGACCCGTCCGCGCAGGTACACCTGACCCGACGTCGCGCCGTACAGGATGGTGTTTCCCGCGATCACCTGGTCTTCGGCGATGAACCACGCGTCGGGATTGGGCCGGACGATGATCTTGCCGCCACACAGCCCCTTGCCGACGTAGTCGTTGGTGTCGCCGGCCAGGCTGATGGTGACGCCCGGGGGCAGGAATGCGCCCAGCGACTGTCCGGCCGAACCGGTCAGGTTCACCGTGATGGTGTCCTCGGCCAGCCCCTCGGCACCGTAGCGGCGGGTCACCGCCGATCCGAGCAGGGTGCCGACTGTGCGGTTGACGTTGCGCACCGGCAGTTCCAGGGTGACCGGGTGGGCGTCCTCGAGCGCTCCTTCGGCGAGCTGGATGAAGGTCTGATCGAGCGCACGGTCCAGGCCGTGATCCTGACCGCGCAGCCGGCGGGTGGGACCTTTGTCCTCGAACTTGCGGAAGATGGGAGCGAGGTCGAGGCCCTTGCTCTTCCAATGCGCGACGGCCTCATCGGTGTGCAGCCGCTGCGACTGCCCGATCGCTTCATCAAGCGTGCGATAACCCAACTGCGCCAGATACTTCCGGACGTCCTCGGCGACGAAGCGGAAGAAGTTGACCAGATGTTCGGCCTGACCGGTGAAACGTGAACGCAACACCGGGTTCTGCGTTGCGACACCTACCGGGCAGGTGTCGAGATGACAGACCCGCATCATGATGCAGCCGGCCACGATCAACGGGGCGGTGGAGAATCCGTACTCTTCGGCACCGAGCAGCGCCGCCATGATGACGTCGCGGCCGGTCCGCAGCGCACCATCACACTGCACGGTGATGCGGTCGCGTAACCCGTTGAGCATCAATGTCTGTTGGGCATCGGCGAGGCCGATCTCCCAGGGGGTGCCGGCGTGTTTGAGCGACGTCAGCGGCGACGCGCCGGTGCCTCCGTCGTGACCGGAGATCAGCACCACGTCCGCGTGTGCCTTCGACACACCGGTGGCCACCGTGCCGACTCCGACCGCGCTCACCAGTTTCACGTGGATCCTCGCGTCGGCATTGGCGTTCTTGAGGTCGTGGATGAGCTGGGCGAGATCCTCGATCGAGTAGATGTCATGATGTGGCGGCGGTGAGATGAGTGCAACGCCGGGCGTGGAATGACGGGTCTTGGCAATCCACGGGTACACCTTGTAGGCGGGAAGCTGGCCGCCCTCACCGGGTTTCGCGCCTTGGGCCATCTTGATCTGGATGTCGGTGGCGTTGGTCAGATAGTCGCTGGTCACGCCGAAACGACCAGAAGCGACCTGCTTGACCGCACTGCGCCGCTCCGGGTCGTAGAGCCGGTCGACGTCTTCGCCGCCCTCACCGGAGTTGGATCGGCCGCCGATCCGGTTCATCGCGATGGCGATCGTCTCATGCGCCTCGGCCGAGATCGATCCATAGCTCATCGCGCCGGTGTTGAACCGCGTCATGATGGCTTCGGCCGGCTCGACCTCTTCGAGCGGGATAGGGTCGCGGGCACCGAGGTCGAAGTCGAACAGCCCGCGCAGTGTGCCACCTTCGCGGGACAGTTTGTCGACCTCGTCGGAGTACTTCTGGAAGACCTCCGCCTGGCCGGTCTTCGTCGCATGCTGCAGGAGGAAGATCGTCTCGGGGGTGAACAGATGCAGTTCACCCTCGCGGCGGTACTGGTATTCACCACCGACGTCGAGGCGCCGGTACACCTGTTCGGTCGGGTTCTCCGGGAACGCGCGGTGATGCCGCATACGTACTTCTTCGGCGAGTTCGTCGAGGCCGACACCCTCGATGCGCGACACGGTCCGCGTGAAGTACTCCTTGACCACCGCCGACGACAGGCCGACGGCCTCGAAAGCCTGTGCCCCGGTGTATGAGCTGATGGTGGAGATACCCATCTTGCTCATCACCTTCAGCACGCCCTTGCCGAGCGCTTCGAGATAGTTGCGGGAAGCCTTCGACGGCGACACACCGATGAGTTCACCCTCGGCGATGAGGTCGTCGATCGTCTCCAACGCGAGGTACGGATTGACTGCGGCGGCACCGAAGCCGATGAGGGTGGCGATGTGGTGGACCTCGCGGGCATCGCCGGATTCGATCACCAGCGCGACCTTCGTGCGCTCCTTGGTGCGCACCAGATGGTGATGCACCGCCGATGTCGCCAGCAGCGACGGGATGGGGGCATGGTCGCGGTCGGTGTGGCGATCGGAGATCACCAATGTGGAGTGCCCCTCGGCGATCGCCTGACTCGCCCGGGTACGCAGATCTTCGAGGCCGGCGGCCAACCCGGCACCGCCGTCGGCGACGTCGTACAGGCTGTGCAGCACCTTCGCCGACAAACCGGGGTTGTCGCCGTCGTCATTGATGTGCACCAGTTTGGCGAGGTCGTCGTTGCCGATCACCGGCCAACGCAGCAGGATCTGGCGGCATGAGGCCGCGGTCGGGTTCAGCAGATTCTGTTCGGGTCCCATCACCCGTGCCATCGAGGTGACGATCTCCTCGCGGATGGCGTCCAATGGTGGGTTGGTGACCTGCGCGAACAGTTCGACGAAATAGTCGTAGAGCAGCCGGGAACGTTGGGACAACACGGCGACGGGGGTGTCGGTACCCATCGAACCGAGCGGCTCGTAGCCCGACGCGGCCATCGGTGTGAGCAGGACACGGAGATCTTCTTCGGTGTACCCGAACGACAGTTGCCGGCGGACCACGGTGTCGTGGTTGGGTTTGTACACCGGTCGCGCCGGCAGCGTTGCGATGTCGAGAAGTCCGGCGTGCAGCCACTCGTCGTAAGGTTCGGCGTCGATGAGGTCGGCCTTGATCTCCTCGTCGGGGACGATCCGGCCCTGCCGGGTGTCGACCAGAAACATCCGGCCGGGTTCGAGTCGCCCCTTGGCGATCACGTCGTCGACCGGGACGTCGAGGACGCCGGCCTCCGATGCCAAGATGACGCGGCCGTCGCGGGTCTGCCACCAGCGTCCGGGGCGCAGTCCGTTTCGATCGAGGACGGCGCCCACCACCGCGCCGTCGGTGAAGGTGACACACGCGGGACCGTCCCATGCCTCCATCATCGAGGCGTTGAATTGCAGGAACGCGCGGCGCTTGGACTCCATGTGGGGCACGTTTTCCCATGCCTCGGGCACCATCAACATCACCGCGTGATGCACGCTGCGACCGCCGAGGTGTAGCAGTTCGAGTACCTCGTCGAGGGACGCCGAGTCCGACGCCTCCGGTGTGCAGATCGGGAATGCCCGCTTCAGGTCTCCGGGGATGAGGTCGGTCTCGAGCAGCGCCTCGCGCGCCCGCATTCGGTTGCGATTACCGCGCACGGTGTTGATCTCACCGTTGTGGGCAACGAACCGGAACGGGTGGGCCAGCGGCCACGAGGGAAAGGTGTTGGTGGAGAAGCGCGAGTGCACGATCGCGATGGCGCTGTGGCAGCGATCGTCGCGTAGGTCGTCGTAGTACAGCGGCAGCTGCATCGTGGTGAGCATGCCCTTGTAGACCATGGTCCGACTCGACAGCGACGGGAAGTACAGCCCGGTCCCGGCTTCGTCGATCTCGGCGGTGACACGTTCGGCCTGTTTGCGGAAGGGGTAGATGAAGCGGTCGAGTTCGAGGCCGCCAATGCGGCCGGCGCCGGCGGCGGGCTCGACGGTGACGAACAGCTGCATCATGTAGGGCATGCAGCCCAGTGCGGTTTCACCGATGTCGGCGCCGTCCGGGTCGACGGGCAGGTCGCGCCAACCGAGGATCGTGATGCCCTCGTCGGCGGCGAGTGCGGTCACCCGCTCGATCGCGCGTTCCCGCAACGCCGGGTCGACCGGCAGGAAGCAATTCCCGGCGGCGTAGGTGTTGTCCCCGGCGGCGGTGGGTGCGGGCAGGTCGAAGTCGACCACTGCCCGCAGCAACTCGTCTGGCAGCTGGATGAGGATGCCCGCACCGTCGCCCGAGTTGACCTCCGCGCCGGCAGCGCCGCGATGCTCGAGATTCTCAAGGGCGAGCAACCCGTCGGCGACGATCGAATGGGACCGACGGCCGTACACGTCGGTCACCATGGCAACGCCACAGGAATCGACTTCTGCTGCGGGGTCATACAACCCCTGTTTGGCCGGCAGCGCAGAAAACAACATCTCGAACCTCCACTCGACTCGTGACGAATCGCAATGCTCGATTGTCCTCAGGGACAACGCTGGCCCGTGGAGCAACATCGGCGACCGAGTCGGATGGGCTGATCCGGGACGCCGTGAAAAACCACTCTATCCGACCGAAACCAGCGGTGCCGATTTCCGCGCTGTGATCGATGCCGGATCGTCGTCCGGACGTGTGCCGGGCGGGCTGCTACTTGGCGTCGGTGTCGTCGGCGGTGTTGTCGGCGTCGTCCGAGGTTCCCTCGACGACATCCGGGGTTCCCTCGGCGTCCTCGGGGGTTCCCTCGGCGTCCTCGGGGGTTCCCTCGGCGTCCTCGGGGGTTCCCTCGGCGTCCTCGGGGGTTCCGTCGGCGTCCTCGGGGGTTCCCTCGACGACATCCGGGGTTCCCTCGGCGTCCTCGCGGGTTCCCTCGGCCTGCTCGGCGGTGTCGCGGTCGGACTCGAGGACCCACGCGTCGCTGCTGCTCGACGACGTGATCGGTTCACCTTCCGCGTCCCGTGGGGTGTGCCGGGCGATGGCGGCAGCCAACGCGTCCTGCGCAGAGCTCGGTTGTCGGTCGGCGGCGCGCGCTTGTTCGTCGACCTCATGATCGGGGCCGTCGGCGCGGTCGTCGATGTAACCGACCGCACCCATCGCCTCGAGTTCCTCGGCGCGGTCGGCGTGGTAGATCTCGAGTCCCTGCTCGCGACCTTTCGGCGCGACCAGGAAGTAGGCGGCCGCACAGGCGAACACCAGCACGGCGGTGAACACGTTGATGCGGGTGCCGAAGATATGGGTCGCGGGGTCCGAGCGCATCAGTTCGATGCCGAATCGACCAACGCAGTAGCCCGCTACGTACAACGCGAACAGGCGCCCGTGGCCGATCCGGAACCTCCGGTCCACGGCGACGAGCACGATCACCACCGCGACGTTCCACAGCAATTCGTAGAGGAACGTCGGGTGCACCACTGCGACGACGGTCCCGTTCGACGTGCCCGAGATCAGGCCGGGGTCGGCGAAGCCGTTGGCGTCGACCCGCTCGTAGATCTCCAGTCCCCACGGCACGGTGGTCTCGCGGCCGTACAGTTCCTGGTTGAAGTAGTTGCCGAGTCGACCGATGGCTTGGGCCAGCAGGATCGCCGGGGCCAGTGCGTCGCCGAACGGCGGCAATCTGATGCCGTGGTGGCGCGCGCCGATCCAGGCCCCCAGCGCACCGAGCAGGACCGCACCCCAAATGCCGAGTCCGCCGTCCCAGATCTTGAGGGCGTCGATCGGGTCCTTGGGCCCGTCCCCGAAGTAGGTCTGCCAGTCGGTGGCGACGTGATAGAGCCGTCCGCCGATCAGGCCGAACGGCACCGCCCAGATCGCGACGTCGAGGACCTCACCATCCTGGCCGCCGCGGGCGATCCAACGCCGGTTGCCCCACCAGACGGCGACGATGATCCCGACGATGATGCACAACGCGTACGCCCGGATCGGCACCGGACCGAGATGCCAGACACCCTCAGGAGGGCTCGGGATGTAGGCCAGGATCGTCGATGTCGGATGCGTCGATCCGGTGATCGTCGTCGGCCCAGCGAGGAGTGTCGGCACCGTCACGCTGCCACCCTAGCCGACCCGTGGTCGGCCCAGATCAGGGTGCCGTCGAGACCGGGGAACGCACCCCGTCGGCCAATTCGGTGACAAGAGATGCGAGGGCGTCGACACCTGTCTTCGCCGCGCTGACCAACGCCGACCCGACGATCACGCCGTCCGCGTAGCCCGCAATCTGCGCCGCCTGCACCCCGCTGCGCACACCGAGACCCACGCCGATCGGGATGTCGGAGTGGGCGCGAACCCGCGCGCACAGTTCCGGTGCCGCGTCGGACACGGCGTCGCGCGCCCCCGTGACACCCATCGTGGACGCGGCGTAGATGAATCCGCGCGAGGCGTCGACCGTCATGGCCAGGCGCTCGGCCGTCGAGGACGGGGCGACCAGATAGATCCGGTCGAGGTCGTGCTCATCGGAGGCGGCATGCCATTCGGCTCCCTCTTCGGGAATGAGGTTCGGGGTGATCATTCCGGCCCCACCGGCCGCAGCCAGGTCGCGCGCGAACCGATCCACCCCGTACTGCAGAACTGGATTCCAGTAGCTCATCACCACGGCCTGCCCACCGGCATCGGCAATGGCCTGCACGGCGGTGAACACGTCTCGAACGCGGACCCCGCTGCTCAGGGCGGTGTCGGCAGCCTCTTGGATGGTCGGTCCGTCCATCACCGGGTCGGAGTACGGGACGCCGACCTCGATGATGTCGCAGCCGGCGGCCACCATCGCGCGGAAGGACTCCAGCGACGTCTCCACGGTGGGATAACCAACCGGAAGATAGCCGATCAGGGCGCCGCGGCCTTCGTCACGGCACCTCGCGAAAGTGGCGCCGAGCCGGGACGGAGCGGTGTGTCGGATCGTGGCGGTCATACCGTCTCCCCCGTCTGTTCGCCGCCCGCGGACGCCTCGTCCTGTGACGGCGGTTTGTCGAACAGCTCGAACCAGCGGGCAGCCGTGTCGACGTCCTTGTCTCCGCGACCGGACAGACTCACCACGATGATCGCGCCGTCACCGAGCTCACGGCCCAGCTTCAGCGCACCGGCCACCGCGTGCGCGGACTCGATCGCGGGGATGATCCCCTCCCGACGACTCAACAGGGCCAACGCATCCATCGCTTCGGCATCGGTGATCGGCCGGTACGCGGCCCGCCCGATGTCTTTGAGGTAGGCGTGCTCGGGTCCGACCCCGGGATAGTCGAGTCCGGCCGAGATCGAGTGCGACTCGGTGGTCTGCCCGTCTTCGTCCTGCAACAGATAGGAGTACGCGCCCTGGAATGCGCCCGGGGTGCCGCCGGTGAACGTGGCCGCATGCCGACCGGTCTCGACGCCGTCGCCGGCCGCTTCGAACCCCACCAGGCGGACGTCGGTGTCGTCGATGAACGGGTGGAAGATGCCGATGGCGTTGGACCCGCCACCGACACAAGCGGTCACCGCGTCGGGGAGCCGCCCGGCCTGCTCCAGGATCTGTGCGCGTGCCTCCAACCCGACCACCCGCTGCAGATCGCGCACCATCATCGGGAACGGGTGCGGGCCGGCGGCGGTGCCGAAGCAGTAATAGGTGTTGTGCGCGTTGGTGACCCAGTCACGCATGGCCTCGTTGATGGCGTCCTTGAGGGTCGCCGAGCCGTTGTCCACCGCGATCACGTCCGCGCCGAGCAGCCGCATCCGCGCCACGTTCAGGGCCTGCCGGTCGGTGTCCACGCGGCCCATGTAGACCACGCACTCCAGGCCGAGCAGTGCACACGCGGTCGCCGTCGCCACCCCGTGCTGTCCGGCACCGGTTTCGGCGATGACCCGGGTCTTGCCCATCCGCTGCGCGAGCAGCGCCTGACCCAGCACGTTGTTGATCTTGTGGGATCCGGTGTGGTTGAGGTCTTCGCGCTTGAGGAAGATCCGCGCCCCACCGGCCGCCTCACGCAGCCGCTTCGCCTCGTACATCGGAGACGGCCGTCCGGTGTAGTCACGCTGTAACCGGTCGAGTTCGGCGAGGAAGTCGTCGTCGGACCGGACCTTCTCGTAGGTGGTGGTGACCTCGTCGATCACCGCCATCAGGGCTTCGGGTACATGACGGCCGCCGTACACACCGAAATGCCCGCCCTGATCGGGTTCGATGGAGGTGCGCGATGCCAAGCCGGCGCTCGCTGTCGGATACCTGACGTCTGAGCTGTGGGTGTTGGCGGTCACTGTTCTCTCGTCGTACTGGCAGGGGTGGGAAGCAAGGGTTTCGCCGGGACCGAACCGCCGGTCAGCGAACCGGTTTCGGGCAGGACGGATGCGTACCGGCGGTAACCAACTCCGAGACGGCGGCCCGCGGATCACCACTGGTGACGAGTCCCTCGCCGACCAGCACGGCGTCCGCGCCGGCACCGGCGTAGGCGAGCAGGTCTGCCGTGCCGCGTACACCCGACTCCGCTATTCGGATCACCTGGGTGGGCAAGCCGGGGGCGATCCTGGCGAAACTGTCGCGATCGACCTCGAGGGTCTTGAGATTGCGGGCGTTGACGCCGACCACCGATGCTCCGGCCTCCAGCGCGCGGTCGGCTTCTTCTTCGGTGTGCACCTCCACCAGAGCGGTCATGCCCAGACTCTCGGTGCGGTCCAGCAGTGCGGCGAGAACATTCTGTTCCAAGGCCGCCACGATCAGCAGGATGACATCGGCGCCGTGCGCGCGGGCCTCGTGAATCTGGTAGGGCCCGACGATGAAGTCCTTGCGCAACACCGGGATGTTCACCGCGGCGCGCACACTGTCGAGGTCGGCCAGCGACCCGCGGAAGCGCCGTTCCTCGGTGAGCACGCTGATGATGCGCGCACCACCGGCTTCATAGGCGCTCGCGAGTTCCGCCGGATCACCGATGGCGGCCAGATCACCCTTCGATGGGCTGGCCCGCTTGACCTCGGCGATCACGCCGATGCCGGGCTGACGCAATGCGGCCATCGCGTCCTTGGCTTCTGGAGCCTTGGCCGAGGCCGCCTTGATCGCGGCATAGTCGATGACGGCCTCGCGTGCGGCCACGTCGGCTCGCACTCCTTCGATGATGGAGTCGAGGACAGTTGGCGTACTCACGCGGGTGGCCCCCTTTCGGTGTTCGTGTGCTCTCAGCGTAAACCGGTGCCGGATCTGCGTTGTGCCCGGGTTGGCCGATCAGCCGCGGTCGGATCGTCGGTTGTCGGGCTCGTCGGATCGACCGTCCGATGGCGCCTGTGGCGGGTCCGCGCGGGGCCCGGCCTCGGGACCGGTGGCCGAGGTGTCGCCGTCGACGTCGGTGGGGTCGATCCCGGTGTCCAACGCGTCCCACATCATGCGTTCGTTCGCGGGCGGTGCGTCGTTACCTCCCGCAGGGTCGTCGGCACGCGCGGGGCGGCGCGCGGGCGCCACACCACCGTCCTGGCCGTCCGGCTGGTGTCGGCGCTGCTCGTGCTCGGCGAAGATCTGGCGTTCCAACTCTTCCCGACGCGCGCCCGGCGTCTGGTACTTCGATGACATGCCCGACGCCCCGCCGGCAACCCGCAGCAGCAGGACCCCGGCCAGCACCGAGCACAACGACCCCACCAGAACGACAGCCGCAGCCCAGTCGACAGTGGTGATGAGCAGCACCTGAAAGCGCCCGGGGATGTCGGCGGCGCTCGCGGCGTAGTCGGAATCGGCGCCGCCGGTGATCAGGGAGAGCGCCGGTACCGCCGAGAGCACTCCGGCCGCCGCCACCAGGATCGCGATCACGCGCAATCCCCAACCACGCAGCGAGAAGGCGGCCAGGATCGCCGCCAACAAGACCAGCGCGAGCGGGGTCAGCCAGGGACTCCAGTCCGAGCCTTTGACCTCGAATGTCCGCGGCGGCGCCAACCCGTCGGAGGCGAGCACCCGACACCACACCAGCCGCGACGCCGACCACAGCGCGAGCGCCGACACCGCCAGCAGAACGGCGGCCAGCACCTGGCGCCGACGCAGATACGACTTGGTCGACATGGCCGGATCGAGACGCGAGGGCGCCGAGCCCGACGGCGTCCGCCCGGCGGATTCGGCCGGCTCCGGGGTGCTCATTGCGACGCCTTCCCGGTGCCGGACCCGACCCGCTCCATCGTCGCGGCCGCCGCCACCGCATTGAGGACCGCGGTGGCCTTGTTGCGCGCCTCGTTGTATTCGTATTCGGGTTCGCTGTCAGCGACCACACCGCCGCCGGCCTGCACGAAGGCCCGACCGTCGGCCATCAGGGCGGTACGGATCGCGATGGCCGTGTCCGCGTCGCCGGCAAAGTCGAGATAGCCGACGATGCCGCCATACAGTCCGCGGCGCGTCAGTTCGTGCTCATCGATCAGTTCCATCGCGCGCACCTTGGGCGCCCCGGTGAGTGTGCCCGCCGGAAAGCATGCGGTGACCGCGTCGAGCGCATGCTGATCGTCGCGCAGTTCGCCCGAGACCGTGGACACCAGGTGCATGACGTGGCTGTAGCGCTCGACGTGACGGTAGTCGCCGACCTTGACGGTGCCCGGGCGGCAGACCCGGCCGAGGTCGTTGCGCCCGAGGTCGACGAGCATGAGGTGTTCGGCGTTCTCCTTCTCGTCCTCCACGAGTCCCTTGGCGAGCAGGTGGTCCTCTTCCTCGGTGGCACCCCGCCACCGGGTGCCGGCGATCGGGTGGGTGGTGGCGACGCGGTCCTGCACCGTCACCAACGCTTCCGGGCTGCTGCCGACGATGGTGAACGGCCCTCCGCCCACGGGTCCGCTGCCGAGCGCACCGGGCATGCGCAGCAAATACATGTAGGGACTCGGATTCGATGCCCGCAACACCCGGTAGACGTCGATCGGGTCGGCGTCGGTGGCCATCTCGAAGCGCTGGGACGGCACGATCTGGAAGGCTTCGCCTGCCTCGATCTCGCCGACCAGGTCGGTGACGATCCCGCTGTACTCCGCGAGGGTGCGCTGCGCCGAGTACTCCGGGGTGGGCCGATCGTAGTGCGACACGGTCGACGGAGCCGGCGCGGCGAGTGCCTCGGTCATCCGGTCGAGCCGGGCGACCGCGTCGACGTAGGCCTCGTGGACCCGGTCGTCGGACCCGTCCCAGTTCACCGCGTTGGCGATCAGGGTGATGGTGCCCTCGTGGTGATCGACTGCGGCGAGGTCGGTGGCCAGCAGCATCATCATGTCCGGTAGGCCGAGATCGTCGACGGTGGTCTCGGGGAGGCGCTCGAGTCGTCGCACCATGTCGTAGGCGAAGAATCCGACGAAGCCGCCGGTGAGCGGTGGCATGTCCGGGAACCGGTCGGTGGCCAGCAGTCGCAGCGACTCGGCGAGCACCGCCAGCGGATCGCCACCGTCAGGCGCGCCGTTGGGGACTTCGCCCCACCAGCGCGCTTCGCCATCGACGACGGTGAGCGCGGACGGCGACCGCACCCCGATGAACGACCACCGCGACCACGAGCGGCCGTTCTCCGCCGACTCGAGCAGGAAGGTGCCCTCCCGGTCACCGGCGAGTTTGGCATATGCCGACAACGGGGTCTCGGAGTCGGCGAGGACCTTTCGGGTCACCGGCACCACTCGATGATCGGCGGCCAGATCCAGGAACTCGTCGAGGGTGGTGGTCGCGGCGCTCATCCCAGCGGCTCGCCGCCGACGCCCCACTGCTGGCGGGGTACCTCGGTGATGGTCACCCACACCGAGTCGGGGTTCTTCCCGGTCGCCTTGGCATACGCCTCGGTCACCGCCGCGATGGTTTCGCGCTTGACCCGGTCGGACAGGCCCGGGGTCTGCGAGATCTGGATCAGTGGCATGGACGCCGTCACCGCCTTTCTGGTGGAGGACAGGGCTCGTTCATTCTCCCGCGGTGCCGGACTGCCGACCGGCAGGGGTGGGTCAGTCGGTCGACGGCAACAGCGAAGGAGTGTCGAAACAGCTGTGATTGCCGGTGTGACACGCCGCGCCAACCTGGTCGACGACCAGCAACACGGTGTCGCCGTCACAGTCGAGGCGGACATCGTGCACGTACTGGGTGTGTCCGCTCGTCTCCCCCTTGACCCAGTACTGCCGGCGCGAGCGCGAGTAGTAGGTCGCGCGCCGGGTGGTCAGGGTCTGTTCGAGGGCGGCGTCGTCCATCCACGCCATCATCAGCACGGTGCCGGTGCCACGTTCCTGGGCGATGGCGGCGAACAGCCCATCGTCGTTGCGCTTGAGCTGTGCGGCGAGGTCGGGGTCGAGGGCCATCACCGCACCGTGATTCCCTCGGCGTTCATCGCGGCCTTGACCTCACCGATGCCGAGTTCGCCGAAGTGGAAGACCGACGCCGCCAGTACGGCGTCGGCTCCGGCCTGGACTGCGGGGGCGAAGTCGGCGACAGCGCCGGCACCGCCGCTGGCGATCACCGGGACCTCGACGGCTGCCCGCACTGCGGCCAGCATCCGGAGGTCGAATCCCCGTTTGGTCCCGTCGGCGTCCATGGAGTTGAGCAGGATCTCCCCCACGCCCAGTTCCTGACCGCGCCGCGCCCACTGCACCGCGTCGATCCCGGTCCCGCGCCGGCCACCGTGAGTGGTGACCTCCCAGCCCGACGGTGTGGGCTGTTCCCCGGCCGGGACCGTGCGGGCATCCACCGACAAGACTATGCACTGGGAGCCGTAGCGTCGGCTCATCTCGCCGAGCACCTCCGGCCGGGCGATGGCCGCAGTGTTGACGCTGACCTTGTCGGCACCGGCGCGCAGCATCGCATCCACGTCGTCGACGGTGCGGATGCCGCCGCCGACAGTGAGCGGGATGAAGATCTGGTCGGCGGTGCGCTTGACCACGTCGATCATCGTCGCGCGACCGGAACTCGATGCGGTGACGTCGAGGAAGGTCAGTTCGTCTGCCCCCTCGGTGTCGTACCGGGCGGCGAGCTCCACCGGATCGCCCGCATCGCGCAGGTTCTGGAAGTTGACCCCTTTGACCACACGGCCGTCGTCCACGTCCAGGCACGGGATCACTCGGATCGCGACAGTCATGAGGCTCCTCCGGTTGTGTCGGGTCGGGCGCTGTGCGGCTGCGCGCCCCATTCGTCTCCGACGACCTCGGCGATCACCGCCATCAGTTCGGTGTGCAGGCGCGGCGCCGCGCACACCAGCGACGGCGACGAAGCGGTCCAAGGCGCTCCGCTGAGATCTGTGGCGACCCCACCTGCGGCACGTACGAGTGCCGCTCCGGCGGCGTTGTCCCACGCGTGCCGGCCGAATGCGATCGCACCGCCGAAGACGCCCGCCGCGGTGTAGGCCATGTCCACGCCGGTGCTGCCGGTCATCCGCAGTCGGGACACCCGTGAGCTGAGCGCGCTCAACACATCGGCGCGACGCGCACCCGGGTAGCGGCCGTGGCCCGCCACATTGAACGGGCCGTAGGAGACCACCGAAGACGCCAGTTCGGTGGGCTCCAGCGGTGCGACGGGGTGGCCGTCGACGTACAGCGGGCCGTCGACGTGTCCGGCGTAACGACGGCCCAACAACGGTAGCCAGGTCAGCCCGAGCACGGGTTCGCCGTCGACGAGCAACCCGAGCAGTATGCCGGTCAACGGCATCCCGGACGAATAGTTGTAGGTGCCGTCCACCGGGTCCAGCACCCAGACGGCGCCCTCGGTGACCGGCGGTCCACCGAACTCTTCGCCGTGCACCGGGATTGCGGTGCGTTCGGTGAGGTCCGCGGCGATCCGGCGTTCGAGGTCGAGGTCGACCTGGGTGGCGAAGTCCGTCGCCCCCTTCTCGACCGCGCTGGGCGCCCCGAGGCCGTCGACGAAGTACTCGGCCACCGAGTCCAGGATCTCGCCCGCGGTGTGGAGCAGGGCCGTGTGGTCGGTCACGCTGCCATCCATCGCGCTGTCATCCATCACGCCCCGGCGACGGCGGCCAGTGCGTCGGGCAGGGTGAAGCGACCGGCGTAGAGGGCCTTGCCGACGATCGCGCCCTCCACCCCCTGCTCGACGAGACCCGAGATCGCGACGAGGTCGTCGAGTGCGGACACACCACCCGAGGCGACGATGGGTGCGGACGTGGCGGCGGCAACCTCCGCGAGCAGGTCGAGGTTCGGTCCGCCGAGAGTGCCGTCCTTGGAGACGTCGGTGACCACGTAGCGGGCGCAACCGTCGCGGTCGAGTCGGGTCAACACCTCCCAAAGGTCACCCCCGTCGGTGACCCAGCCGCGGCCACGCAACCGATACGACTCGCCGTCCCGGATGACATCGAGACCGACGGCGATGCGGTCACCGTGGCGGTCGATCGCTCGCGCGCACCAGTCCGGGTTCTCCAGCGCGGCGGTACCGAGATTCACCCGCGCACACCCGGTGGCCAACGCGGCGTCCAGCGAATCGTCGTCGCGGATACCGCCGGAGAGCTCCACCTTGACGTCGAGCTCGCCGACGACCCCGGCGAGGAGCTCACGATTGTTACCCCGACCGAAGGCCGCGTCGAGGTCGACCAGGTGGATCCACTCGGCTCCGTCGGTCTGCCAGGCCAGTGCCGCGTCTCGTGGCGACCCGTACGACGTCTCGGTGCCGGCGGCACCCTGGACGAGGCGGACGGCCTGACCGTCGGCGACGTCGACGGCCGGGAGGAGTTCAAGGGTCTTACCCATCGGTGGCGGAGTTCCTGTCTGTCGGTTCGGTGCGGCCCGGGTTCGGGTTGGGCGGTATCTGGGGCGAGGTGGGCGGCGCCTGAGGCGGTCGGGCGGTGTGCTGTTCGGTGGCCGCACGCGCCGCAAGGATCTCGCGTTCGGCCGTGGCGATGATCCGGCGAGACACCGTACCGATCGCCGCGATCATCGCCAACACGGCGATCAGCGCGACGACCAGGCCGGCGACGGGTGACCACTGCGCGATGAGCAGGATGATCGGGATCGACACCAGCAGCACCAGCACCCCGGCACCCAGGGAGTACAGCACCATCTTGCCGAAGGAGAAGTGCGTGTCGTGAAGGCTCATCGGAGCGATTGCACCCAATTGCGGAGCAGATGGGCCCCGGCGTCTCCAGATTTCTCGGGATGGAACTGTGTGGCTGCGAGCGCACCGTTCTCGACTGCGGCGAGGAAGCGGCCGCCGTGGTGGGCCCAGGTCAGTTTCGGCGCAGCCAACGGGGTGCCCTCGTTGTCCATCTCCCAGCTCTGTGCGGCGTAGGAATGCACGAAGTAGAAGCGGGTGTCGTCGTCGAGGCCATCGAACAGCAGCGAGTCGGCCGGGGCGTCGACGGTGTTCCAGCCCATATGGGGCAGCACCGGGGCGGGCAGTCGGCTGACTGTGCCGGGCCACTCGCCGCAGCCGTCGGCCTCCACCCCGAACTCGACGCCGCGTTCGAACAGGATCTGCATACCCACGCAAATACCCAGAACGGGCCGTCCGCCTGCGAGGCGCTGGTCGATGATCCAGTCGCCCTTGACCTCCACCAGGCCCTCCATGCAGGCGGCGAACGCACCCACACCGGGTACCACCAGGCCATCGCAACCGATGGCGGTGTCGCGGTCGTCGGTGACCGTGACGTCGGCGCCGGCGCGTTCGAGCGCCCGCTGGGCCGACCGCAGATTGCCCGAGCCGTAGTCGAGGATCGTCACCGCGGGGGCGCCGGCCATCACAGCGCTCCCTTCGTCGACGGCACACCCGTAACGCGGGAGTCGTACTCGGTGGCCGCGCGTAACGCGCGGGCGACCGCCTTGAACTCGGCCTCGGTGATGTGATGCTGATCGCGTCCGTAGAGCACGCGGACGTGCAGTGCAATCCGTGCGTTGAGCGCGATCGATTCGAAGACGTGGCGGTTGATGACCGTCGAATACGGCACGCCCGGGTAGCCGCCGATCACCGCGGTCAGCAGGTGATCGGGTTCGCCGGTGTGCACGCAGTACGGCCGGCCGGAGACGTCGACGACGGCGTGCGCAAGCGTCTCGTCCATCGGGATGAAGCAGTCACCGAAGCGGCGGATGCCCTTCTTGTCACCCAGCGCCTCCCCCAGAGCCTGCCCCAGCACGATGGCGGTGTCCTCGATGGTGTGGTGACCCTCCACCTCGACGTCGCCGGTGGCCTCGACAGTCAGGTCGAAGCTGCCGTGCTGACCGAAGGCGGTCAGCATGTGGTCGAAGAACGCGATCCCGGTCGACACGTTGGTGATGCCGGTGCCATCGAGGTTGAGCTCGACGACGATCGACGACTCCTTGGTGGCGCGTTCGACGCGCGCGATCCGCGGTGCGGGCGTGGTGGTCACTCGGTTCTCTCCAGGTCGGTGGCTGCCAGGGTGCGGCTGACGGCGAGAAACGCGTCGTTCTCGGCTGCCAGTCCGATGGTGACACGCAGGTGTCCGGCGATGCCGACGTCGCGGATCAACACGCCGTCGTCCAGGTAACGCTGCCAGCTCGCCGGGGCATCCCGGAACGGGCCGAACAGCAAGAAGTTCGCGTCGGAGTCGATCACCCGGTACCCGGCCGCCTCGAGTTCGGCCGCGACCCGCTTGCGTTCGGCGATGATCGCCGCGACACCGGCGAGGGTGTCGTCGCGGTGGCGGAGCGCGGCGCGCGCGGCTGCCTGGGTGAGCACCGACAAGTGATATGGGAGCCGCACCAACTGCAACGCGTCGACGATGGCCGGCGACGCCGCGAGGTAGCCCAGACGTCCGCCGGCGAAGGCGAACGCCTTGCTCATCGTGCGGCTGACGACCACCTTGGTCGGGTACTCGTCGATCAACGCCACGGCACTGGGTTGTTCGGAGAATTCGCCGTAGGCCTCGTCGACGACGACGATGCCGGGCGCCACCCCGACGATGGCGCGCAGTTGGTCGTTGTCGATCGATCCCCCGGTGGGGTTGTTCGGCGAGGTCACGAAGACGACGTCGGGGCGCCGGTTGGTCACCTCGGCGACCGCGTAGTCGACGTCGAGCGAGAAATCGGACGCGCGCACCGCGTGCAGCCAGGTGGTGTCGGTGCCGTCGGAGATGATCGGGTGCATCGAGTAAGAAGGGACGAACCCGAGTGCGCTGCGGCCCGGCCCGGCGAAGGCCTGCAACAGCTGCTGCAGGATTTCGTTGGAACCGTTTGCCGCCCAGAGATTCTCGGTGGTGAGCGCAACCCCGGTCGCCTCCGTGAGGTACTGGGCCAGGTCGGCGCGCAACGCGACGGCGTCACGGTCGGGGTAGCGGTGCAGTTCCGCGGCCGCCGTGCGTACCGATTCGGCGACGTCGGCGATCAGGGCGTCCGACGGCGGGTGCGGGTTCTCATTGGTGTTGAGCACCACGGACACCTTGAGTTGCGGTGCGCCGTAGGGGCTCTTGCCGCGCAGATTGTCGCGCAACGGCAGGTCGTCGATGGTCACGCCGAGCCCGGGAACCACCGTCTGCGGAGTGCTCACGCCTGCCCTCCGACGAATCGCTGCTTGATCGCATCACCGTGCCCGGGAAGATCTTCCGCATCGGCCAGGGTCACGACGTGGTCGGCGACATCGCGCAGCGCAGCTTCGTCGTAGTCGATGACGTGCACGCCTTTGAGGAAGGTCTGCACCGACAGCCCGGAGGCGAATCGAGCCGAGCCCGACGTCGGCAGAACGTGATTGGACCCGGCACAGTAGTCGCCGAGGCTCACCGGAGCGTAGGGCCCGACGAAGATCGCGCCCGCGTTGTGCACCCGGTCGGCGACTGCGGCGGCCTCACGGGTCTGGATCTCGAGGTGTTCGGCAGCATAGGCGTCGACCACGGCGAGGCCCGCCTCGAGGTCGTCGACGAGCACGATGCCGGACTGCTTGCCCGACAGCGCGGTGGTGACCCGTTCCCGGTGCTTGGTCGCGGCCACCTGCGCATCGAGCGCCTCGTCAACGGCGTCGGCGAGTTCGGCACTGTCGGTGACGAGCACCGAGGCCGCGAGCACATCGTGCTCGGCCTGACTGATCAGATCGGAGGCGAGGATGCCCGGATCGGCGCTGTCGTCGGCGAGGATCGCGATCTCGGTGGGTCCTGCCTCCGAGTCGATGCCGACCACACCTCGGCAGAGCCGCTTGGCGGCGGTGACATAGATGTTGCCCGGACCGGTGATGAGGTCGACCGGGTCGAGAACCGAGCGCGGGTCGTCGGCCGCATCGGTGTCGATGCCGCCATAGGTGAGCAGTGCGACACCCTGCGCACCACCGACCGCCCACACCTCGTTGACGCCGAGCAACGCGCACGCGGCGAGGATCGTCGGATGCGGCCAGCCACCGAACTCCTTCTGCGGCGGCGAGGCGATGACGAGCGAACCCACCCCCGCTTCTTGTGCGGGGACGACGTTCATGATCACCGACGACGGGTACACGGCGTTTCCGCCGGGCACATAGAGCCCGACCCGACGGACCGGAATCCACTTCTCGCTGACCACACCCCCGTCGACAACCTGTGTGCGCGTGGTCTCACGGCGTTGATCGGCGTGCACCATCCGGGCGCGGCCGATCGACTCGCGCAGCGCGTCGGCGACCGCCGGATCGAGCCGGTCGAGGGCGTCGGCGACAACGGCCGCGGGCACCCGCACCGACGGCGGACGCACACCGTCGAACTTCTCGCCGAAGCCGAGCGCCGCGTCGGCGCCCTGCTCAGAGACCGCGTGCACCACCGGCGCCACCGTATCGAGGACGGCGTTAACATCGGTGCCCCCGCGCGGCAGCGCACGTCGCAGCTCGGCGAGCGTGGGCGCGGTGCCGCGCAGGTCGGTTCGGGCGAGCATGATCATCTCCTGTTGTGCTGGGATTTCCCGTCCAGGATATGGGGTGACACCACCCGGTTTCGAATCCGGTCGGTGGCGCCGAACGCAAACGCGCAACCGCCGCGTTCTCGCGCATGTCGCGAGGTGCGCCCGAACGCGATGGCGGCGCGGATGATCCGGTCAGTTCACCGGCGTCGGCGCGGCGATGTCGAGCCCGAGATCGAGTGCGGTCACCGAATGCGTGAGTGCACCGACCGCCAGGTAGTCCACACCGGTGCGGGCGTAGTCGGCGGCCATGTCCAGCGTCAGGCCACCGGAGCTCTCCAGTTTGGTCTGCGGCGAACGCGTGTTGCGTCGCTGCACGGCCATCTGCGTCTCCCAGAGAGCGAAGTTGTCGAGCAGAACCAACTGCGGTTCGAGTGCCAACACCTCGTCGAGCTGGGCCAACGAGTCGACCTCGACCTCGACGGGGAGGCCCGGCGCGGCCGCCCGGACCGCGGACAGGGCCGCGCTGACCGATCCGGCCGCGGCGACGTGGTTGTCCTTGATGAGTGCCGCATCGCCGAGCCCCATGCGGTGGTTGACTCCCCCGCCCGAGCGGACCGCGTACTTCTGCAGGTGCCGAAGCCCCGGCAGGGTCTTGCGCGAGTCGCGGACCTGCGCTGCGGTGCCGTCAACAGCCGCCACCCACCGGGCAGTGGCGGTCGCGATTCCCGACAGGTGGCAGATGATGTTGAGCGCAGTCCGTTCCGCGGTGAGCAACGAACCAGTGGGTGCATGTACGCCGAGCACCACCTCACCGGGCCCGACGTGCGTACCGTCCACGACTGCCGAGGTGACCTCATAGGCACCGGCACCGATGACCTCATCGAAGACGGCCAGCACCACCGGAAGCCCCGCGATGACACCGGCGCCACGGCTCGCGATGGCGGCATCGGTCATCGCGTCGGCGGGCACGGTCGCCGCAGTCGTCACATCCGGCCGGTGACGCAGGTCCTCGTCGAGGGCCGTCCGGATCAGCGTGCGGACCTCGTCGGTGATCTCCAGACCGAGTTCATCGACGGCACCGAGTTGTCCGACGAATCCCTCACTCACCGGAACCCGGATTTCCGATGGCGATCATCCGTTCCACGCTCTTACGCGCTCGCTCGGCCACATCGTCGGCGACGAACACCTCGTCGCGCCCCTCGCGCAGTGACCGCAGTAGCGCGGCGGGCGTGATCATCTTCATGTACGGGCAGGATGCGCGGTCGTTGACGGCCTGGAAGTCCACCCCCGGCGCCGCCTTGCGCAGCTGGTGCAGCATGCCGATCTCGGTCGCCACCAGCACCTGCTTTGCGCCGGTTTCGCGAGCAGCGTCCAGCATGCCGCCGGTGGACAGGATCTTGACCTTGTCGGCGGGCACCGCACCTTCGCCGGCGAGGTACAGGGCCGAAGTGGCGCAACCGCATTCGGGATGGATGAACAGGTCGGCGTCCGGATGACTGCCGGCCTGGTCGGCCAGTTCGTCACCGTTGATGCCCGCGTGCACGTGGCATTCACCGGCCCAGATGTGGATGTTGTCGCGCCCGGTCACGCGCTTGACGTGCGCGCCGAGGAACTGATCTGGCAGGAACAGCACCTCGCGGTCGGGATCGATCGACGCGACCACGTCGACGGCATTGGACGAGGTGCAGCAGATGTCGGTGAGCCCCTTCACCTCGGCGGTCGTGTTGACGTAGGAGACGACGACGGCGTCGGGGTGCTCGGCCTTCCACTCGCGCAACTCGTCGGCGGTGATCGAGTCGGCCAGCGAACATCCGGCGCGCTCGTCGGGGATCAGCACCCGCTTGCGGGGGCTGAGGATCTTGGCGGTCTCGGCCATGAAGTGCACACCGCAGAAGATGATCTCGTCGGCGTCGACCTCGGCGGCGATGCGAGACAGCGCCAACGAGTCGCCCACGTGGTCGGCGACGTCCTGGATCGCCGGCAGTTGATAGTTGTGCGCCAGCAGCTTCGCATTGCGCGCTCGGGCGAGACGGCGCACCTCGTCGGCCCATTCCGGTGTGGGCTCCACTCCGGTGTATCCGCCCGGACCGTCGGTCCAGTGCCCATCGGGCAGCCCCACGGTCTGCGTCTCGACCATGACGGGGCGGTCGCTGGTGATGCTCATCTGACACTCCTCACACGTGCGGGTCCCGGGTGGCTGTTCCCGGCACCAGAGTTTTCGACTGGCGATCGAAAACGCTGCCCATGGTAACACCGGTCACAGCTGCGGCATTCCCGTGCACGATTCGAGTAGTCGACTACGCGTTTGCTTCGCACGAGCGAAACCTAGCGTCGGGGATGTACCACTCATCCGCCCAGGTCCGGCCGCAACAACCCTGGCGAGGCGGGCCGTAAAGAAGATTGCGAGCAGCGTGATGACCGTTTCCCCGTACGACGACGCACTGTCCACTCCGCCGCGCACCATCCTGCCGCCACGGACATCGAATCCCGCGGATCGCCGCGCCGACGCCGCCGTCGCGCGCCGTGAGGCGGCGCTGGCGCGGCTGGCCGCTCGCCGGATGCCGTTGCCCGGACAGCCCGCACCACCGCACGCCCAGCACCGCCCGACGGTACGGCGCCCCCTCGACGACGCACGTGTTCGAGGACATGTACGGCTGGTCGTCGAGCCGCGCGACATCGTCGAGCAGTCGGCTGCCATCCCGGCCGCCACACCCCGCCCGGCCACAGCCGTGCCCGAGGCGGCACCCCGACGCCGACCGGGGCTGACCGAGCGCGAGATCCAGGTGTTGCGGACCTGGTTGCTCACCGACTCCAAGATCGTGGTCGCCGAGGAACTGTCGATCTCGATCGGCACCGTCAACACCCACCTGACGCGTATCCGCGCCAAATACACCGCGGTGGGACGGACAGCACGAACCAAGGCCTCGCTCGCGGCACGCGCCATCCAGGACGGCATCATCGCTCTCGACGATCTCTGAGACCCGGATGGTCGGTGCGGGTCGGCGCGACGTCGCCGCCATACAATCGACGCCATGCCGACGCCCCCGCCGAGTGCGCCATCTACCGGCGGGCCGCCCGTCGAAGTCGAGACGCTGACCGCTGTGTTCCAGGTCCGCGACATCGCTGCGGGCACCGAGCCGGCGCTGTGTGTCCTACTCGCCGATGACGGGAACTCGGCTTGGCGCCTGCCCGGCGGCGCCGTGGCGGCCGAGGAACCACTGGACGTCAGCGCACGCCGGGCCGTGGCCGACACGGTGGAGATCACCACCATCGCCCACCTCGAACAGCTCGCCGTGTTCTCCGATCCGGCCCGGGTCCCCGGCATCCGCACGATCGCCTCGACCTACCTGGGCCTGGTGCCCAGCGATGCCCCGACCGAGCTCGCCGTCGACTCGGCGTGGCATGCCGTCGATCACCTCCCTGCCCTGGCCTATGACCACGATCGGATCGTGGACGCCGCGCGCCACCGGCTGGCCGCAAAGCTCTCCTACACCAACATCGCCTTCGCCCTGGCCCCCGCTCGCTTCCCGATGTCACAGCTTTCGGAGATCTACTGCGCCGCTTTGGGTTATCCAGTGGACACCACCAACCTGCTCCGCATCCTGAGCCGCCGCGCCGTAGTGGTGGCCACCGGCACCGTCGGCAAGACCGGACGCACCGGCGGGCGGCCGCCGGCGCTGTATGCGTTCGCCGACGCACAGTTGCGCGTCACCGACGAGTTCGCGACGCTGCGGCCGCCGATGTGACCGGACGTGCGACCACACGTCCCGCTGATCACCCGCGCACAAGCCCTTATCTCCTCACCGACCGCTGGACCGCGTCAGTATCTCGGCGGCCCCGTCGGTGACGGCGATCGTGTGCTCGCTGTGCGAGGTACGGGACCCATCGGCCGACCGGATCGTCCAGCCATCCGGGTCATAGATGATCCGCGAGGTGGATTGGGCCAGCCACGGTTCGAGCGCCAGGGTGAGCCCGGGCCGCAGCGCCAGCCCTTTGCCTCGACGTCCGAGGTTGGGCACATGCGGGTCCTCGTGCATGGTGCGACCGAGGCCGTGGCCGCCGAACTCGGTGTTGACCCGAAAGCCACGCGAGGTGCAGACCTTGCCGATCGCCGCCGAGATGTCGCCGAGCCGATTACCCGGGCGTGCCGCGTCGATTCCGGCGGCCAATGCCAGCTCGGTGGTCTGCACGAGAAACTCATCCTCGTCGCGGGCGGCGCCCACGATCACGGTACGAGCCGAATCGGCCACCCAGCCATCAATCGAGACGGCGATGTCCATACTCAGCACGTCGCCGTCGGCGAGCGCGCAATCAAACGGAAGGCCATGCAGCACAGCATCGTTGAGGGATAGGCAGATCACATTGCGAAACGGCCCACGCCCGAAGGACGGCGCATAATCCCAATAGCAGGACACCGCACCACGCCGACGGATGAGCTCGCGGGCCCGCATCTCGAGGTCGAGCAGATTGACTCCGGGAGCCGCCAGACCAGACAGGTCGTCGAGCAGGTCCGCGATGAACCCACCGGTGGTTCGCATCGCGGCGATTTCGTCACGCGACTTCAGTTCGATCACAACGCCCTCTCCAGGTCACCCGCCCATGGTCACCCGATGGCGGTCGGTATTTAAATACCACAGTAGAAGAGGTGGTGGTATTTTCATACCGGTGCAGCTCAGCGGCTGGACCACTAAGGTGAGTGCATGGTTCGCGCACCGCTGACCCCAGAGCAGATCGCCGCCGGACGCCGGCTCGGCGCGGTGCTGCGGGAATGGCGCGGCCCTCGCACCGTGGCCGAGGTCGCCGAAGGGGCCGGGATCTCACCCGAGACGCTGCGCAAGATCGAGAGCGGGCGGCTGCTGACCCCGTCGTTCGCCACGGTTGTCGCGCTGAGCCATTCGCTCGATGTACCGGTGGAACTGCTCGCCGACGCGGTTGCCGGGGCCGCCCCGATGCCGAGTGCCCGGTCGACCGTCTAACGGGTACTACTTGCCCTTCGTGACGCCCTCCGCAAGCTCCAGGCTCCTCAGGGAACAGTAATCACGCTCGGCCAACGCCTCGCTACTCAGGGAGCGGGTGCCGACAGCGTGTTTTCGGGTATCGAGGGCAGATCTCCGACGCCGAGATCGGCCCGGCGAGCCGCGAGCGTGACGCCGAGATACACCAGCGCGGCGGCCAGCGGCGCGCACACGAACAGAGCCCAGGGACCGCCCGTGCCGCCGCGGACCGCACCGTCGAGCCAGAGGTCGGGCACCACGTCGAAGGTCGAGCCGACCGGCAGGGCACGCGGGTCGTCGAAACGCCAGTCCGCCACCCAGGTGCCGACGGCGGCCGCGATGAGCGACCCGATGGTGGTGGCCACCACGAGCACCCCGAACCCCACCGGCCCGCGCCATGATCGAGCAGTTGTCCACCCGATGATCACCGACACCACGCCGTAGCCGAACAGCAAAAGGGCAAAAGTACCGACAGCCGCGAACTCGGACCCGAATGCGCTGGCCGGCACCACGGCAGAGCCCTCCGACACCACGCGCCCACTGAGCGCCGGGGTCACCGCCGCCCAGAGCGCGCCGAGCACGACTCCGAGCAACATCACCGTCACGGCCACCGCCACGAGCCCGGACACCGACCGGTGGACACCGCGGCGTGCATCCGCACCGCCAGACAGATCGTCGTCGGAGACGACCGGTGCCGGATCGGTCATCGTTGCCCCAGCTCGGTCGAGTCGACCGTCCCGTGCCGCGAACATCGTGCTCCCCAGCCGTCCGGGCGTACCTGCACCACCATGCGCCGGCCGCATTGCCCGCAGAAGCGCGGTGGCTCCAGACCGAGGCGGGCGGCCGCCGGTATCGCGTCGGCCGACTGCAGCTCCAGTTCCAGTCCCGTGTACACACCGAAGCGGCAGGGCTGCGCAAGCGGGCCGGGGACCTCGAGCGTGGAGTGCAACGGTCGGGGCATTGCCGCCGAACCCGGATTCGTCATCGACATGGTCACCTGTTCGAGCCTAGATGCTGTCGTTGAGTGCCTTGATGGGCATCGACAGATCGGTCAGCAGGTCGAGGTCTTCCTCGGCGGGCCGTCCCAGGGTGGTCAGGTAATTGCCGACGATGACGGCGTTGATGCCGCCCAGGATGCCCTGCTTGGCGCCGAGGTCACCGAGGGTGATCTCGCGTCCGCCCGCGAAACGCAGGATGGTGCGCGGCAGCGCCAGACGGAACGCGGCCACCGACTTCAGCGCCTCGGCCGCCGGAAGCACGTCGAGGTCGCCGAACGGGGTGCCGGGACGCGGGTTGAGGAAGTTCAACGGCACCTCGTCGGGCTCCAACGCCGCCAGGTCGGCGGCGAACTCGGCTCGCTGCTCGAGACTCTCACCCATCCCCAGAATGCCGCCACAACACACCTCCATGCCGGCTTCACGCACCATGCGCAGCGTGTCCCAGCGCTCCTCCCATGAGTGGGTGGTCACCACATTCGGGAAGTGGCTGCGCGCGGTCTCGAGGTTGTGGTTGTAGCGGTGCACGCCCATGTCCTTGAGCTGATCGACCTGCTCCTGGGTGAGCATGCCCAGGCTGCAGGCGATCTGGATGTCCACCTCGTTGCGGATGGCCTCGATTCCCGCGGCGACCTGGCTGAGGAGCCGCTTGTCCGGGCCCCGCACGGCGGCGACGATGCAGAACTCGGTGGCGCCGGTCTTGGCGGTCTGTTTGGCGGCCTCGACGAGCGATGGGATGTCGATCCAGGCACTACGCACCGGGGAGGTGAACAGACCGGACTGCGAACAGAAGTGGCAGTCCTCCGGGCAACCGCCGGTCTTGAGCGAGATGATCCCCTCCACCTCGACTTCCGGCCCGCACCAGCGCATCCGCACATCGTGCGCGAGCTGCAGCAGTTCGGTGAGTCGATCCTCGGGCAAACGCAGCACCTCGAGCACCTGGGCCTGATCGAGGGCCTGGCCCTTCTCGAGAACCTGTTCACGGGCGACGGCAAGAATGTCGTCGGCGGTCTGCAAATGCGATGTGCCGGGGGCGACGGGGGCCTGGGTCACGGGAGAACTCCTTGTCTGGACTGTTGAACGATGGGCTGGGTTGCTGTCGGCGAGAATCGGGTGCCGTCGGCGAGAATCTGGGAGGCTTCGGCGGGCAGAGATCTACAGTGCCGTCGGGGCGACGTGGGTTGCCGCCGGCCGGGTGGGTGCGAGTTCGCGGGCCGTCCATTCCCGGTCGAACCAGGCCGGCGCCCGCCGACGGAACTCCGCCGGGTCGAGGGCACCGGCACCGTCCGGGATGACCCCGACGACAGGGGCTCCGCTCAGTCGGGGCAGGTCGTCGCGGTTGCAGCGCATGGCGAGATCGGGTTCCGTCGGCCAGGAACCGATCACCAGACCCGCGACGCGCAATCCGCGTGCGCGGACGGCGCCGACGGTCAGCTCCGCATGATTGAGGGCCCCGAGTCCGGCCGGGACCACCACCAGAACCGATGCGCCGACATCGGCGCACAGGTCGAGCAGGGTCAGCTCCGGCGCCAAGCGCACCATGACCCCACCGGCGCCCTCGACGAAGGTCACGTCGTGGTTCGCGGCCAGGCGATCGATGGCTGCGCGGGCGACGGCGCGCTCGAGCGGCGGCACACCGGCCAGCCGCGCGGCGGTCTCCGGCGCGAGGGGATCCGGATAGCGGGCACACTCGGCGGTGCCCAGCGGCCCGACGAGGTCCTCGATCACAGCCAGATCGCCGGGTTGTCCGGGCATGACGCCGGTCTGCGCGGGTTTGCACACCGCAGGGTTCACACCCGCCGCGCGGGCGGCGGCCACCAGCGCAGCGGTCACGATCGTCTTGCCGACGTCCGTCGAGGTGCCCGCAACCGCCAGCACGTTCTCCGACGCCGCGGTCATCGGGCACCCACCGTGCGCAAGGCATCGAGCACGATGCGCGCGACCCGGTCGATCGTCACGTCGTCGAGATCGGCACGCACTGTCAGCCGCAACCGCGAGGTCCCGGCGGGCACCGACGGCGGACGGAAACACCCGACGAGCACACCTCGTTCGCGGCACGCAGCAGCCGCGGCCACCGCGGCGTGCGGATCCCCGACGATCAGCGAGACGACGGCAGCAGCGGGCGCCGGGGCACCGATGGCGTCGGCCAGTCGAGCCGCGTTCTCACGCAGTCGGTCCGGCATGGCGGGATCGGCACGTAGCAGCCGCAGCGCGGTGTGGGCCGAGCCCACCGCGGCCGGGTTGAGGCCGGTGTCGAAGATGAATGTGCGCGCGCGGTCGACGAGGTGCGATCGAAGCAGCTCGGGTCCGAGCACGACGCCGCCCTGGGCACCCAACGACTTGGACAGCACGGTGGTCATGATCAGGTCAGGGGCACCGGACAGGCCGTGTTCGGCGATGAGCCCACGCCCGCCCGGACCGCGCACGCCGAGCGCATGCGCCTCGTCGACGAGCAGCGCCGCCCCGCAGTCGCGTGCGACGGCATACAGGTCGGCCACCGGTGCCGGTTCGCCGTCGATGCTGTACACCGAGTCGGTCACCACCAGCGCGCGCTGCTCGGTGCGAGCGCGCAGGGCGTCGTGAACGGCCTGGTGATCACCGCGGTCGACCACGACGACGCGTGCGCGCGAGAGCCGACATCCGTCGATCAACGACGCGTGGGTCCCGGTGTCGCTGACGATCAGGTCGCCGCGTCCGACGAGGGCGGTGATGGCGCCGACGTTGGCGAGATATCCCGACGAGAAGGCCAGCGCGCTGTGGAACCCGAGGAAATCGGCGAGGTCGTTCTCCAGCTCGATGTGGGCCTCAGTGGTTCCAACCACCAGTCGCGAGGCTGTGGCACCGGCCCCCCACTGCGCCAACGCCGCCTGCCCACCGGCGACGACCTCGGGGTGCGTGCAGAGCCCGAGGTAGTCGTTGGAGGCGAGGTCTACGACCGGGGTGTCGGCGCGTCGAACGATGGGATCGCGATGCAGACCGGCGGTCCGCACCCGGTCGGCCTCGTCGGCGAGCCACCCGAGCGCCCCCTGTTCGGTGGCGCCCGCGCCGATGGCCGGATCGGCTCCACGAGTGGCGATGTCGGTATCGGTGAGCTCGGTCGTGGTCATCAAGACATCACTCCCACGGTGTGGTCGGCGGACAGACTGGCGGCGACGGCGGCGTGAACTCCACGGCAGATGGTGGCGATGTCGTCGGCGGTGCAGATGAACGGCGGCATCACGTAGACGTTGTTACGGAACGGCCGCAACCAGACCCCCGCGTCGACGGCCGCGGCCGTGGCAGCGACCATGTCGACCGGGCGGTCGAGTTCAACGACCCCGATGGCTCCGCGGACGCGGACATCGGCAACCCCCGGCCGCGCCGCGAGATCGCCGAGCCCGGCGCGCAGACCCGATTCGATGGCCTGCACGCGGGCCCGCCAGTCCGAGGCGAGCAGTTCCTCCACGGAGGCGACGGCCACCGCACAGGCGAGTGGATTGGCCATGAAGGTCGGGCCGTGCGCGAGCCCACCGGCCTCCCCCGCGCTGATCACCTCGGCGATCTCACTGGTGCACATGGTGGCCGCCAGCGTCAGGTAGCCGCCGGTCAGCGCCTTGCCCAGGCACATGATGTCGGGGGTCACGCCGGCATGGTGGGCGGCGAACAGTTCGCCGGTACGACCGAATCCGGTGGCGATCTCGTCGAAGATCAACAGCACACCCGACTCGTCGCAGATGCGCCGGAGTTCGGAGAGATAGCGCGGGTCGTGGAACCGCATACCGCCCGCCCCCTGCACGACGGGCTCGACGATTACCGCGGCGAGCCGTTCCCGGTGCTCGGCGACGGCTGTTTCCAGGACGGCGACGTAGCGCTCGTCGAAATCACGCGGGGGCGGGGGCACGAACACCTGATCGGTGAGGACGTCGGTCCACATCGCATGCATCCCGCCGTCGGGATCGCACACGCTCATCGGGGCGAAGGTGTCACCGTGGTAGCCACCCCGCCAGGTCAGCAGTCGATGTCGCCGGGGTTCGCCGCGGCTGCGCCAATACTGCACGGCCATCTTGACCGCGACCTCTACCGACACCGAGCCGGAGTCGCAGAAGAAGATCTTGCGCAGATCGGGCGGGGTGATCTCGACCAGCAGTTGAGCCAGTCGCGCCGCGGGTTCATGGGTGAGACCGCCGAACATGACATGTGACATCGATTCGACCTGCTCGGCGAGCGCCGCATCGAGCACCGGATGCCGGTAACCGTGGATCGCCGCCCACCACGAACTCATCCCGTCCACCACGTGTCGCCCGTCGGCCAATTCGATCCGGACGCCCCGGGCACCCCGAACGACGATCGGCGCCACTGCCGCCGGCAGAGCGCCGTACGGATGCCAGATGTGCTCGGCATCGATGCGGCTGATGGTGGCATCGTCCACGCCGGATCACCCTCACGAGTTTGTCGGGGCGCGTATGCGCCGGGATTACCTGATCCTGAACGCTGTACAGGATCAATGTCCTGGACACTGTACAGGTATTTTCCTGAACGGTGTACAGGACCCTTATCCTGGCCGGGTGAGCAACAGTCGAGCAGACGTCCTGCAGGCGGCGCGGGAGATCCTCGCCGAGCACAGCCTGGCCGATCTGTCGATGCGGCGTCTGGCCGCCGATCTCGGCGTCCGCCCGAACGCCCTGTATTGGCATTTCCCCAACAAGCAGTCCCTGCTGGCGGCGCTGTCGGACGACATCCTCGAGCAGATCCCAGCGGCACCGCAGGATCTGGGTTGGGATCAGCGCCTGGCCTACCTCGCCACGGGCCTGCGCGCTGCCCTGCTCGACGTCCCCGACAGCGCGGAGATCGTGTCCTCGAGTTGGGCCAGCGGACTGTCGGCGCGGACCATTGCGGGGCAACTGGCGGCGGTGGCGCGGGACGGCGGACTCGACGAGCGTGACGCGCAGGCCGTGGCGACCGCCGTGTGCCAGCTGACCATCGGGTTGACGATCGAGGAGCAGACCCGGTCGCAGATGGAACGACTCCAGGTGACCGGACCATCCGGACGCGACTTCACCGCGGAGTTCTCCGGCGGTCTGAGCGTGATCCTCGACGGTGCCCGGATGCGGGCACAACGTCTGACGACCGTCGCCGGCGTACCGCAAGGTAAAGAAAAGTAAAGGTCAGCGCGGGTACGACACTCGCCTCGGCACGCCGCGTCGAATCGAGATCTCGGTGCGGCGGCATGTAGATTGCTGGGCGGACCTACGGCCTCTATCACGTGGTGACCACCGGCCGGGTCCGATTGCGACAACCCGGCCCCAGCGGCCACCGATAACAGAAGGACGCATCCAGGCAGTGGCAGCCCCTATCCACACCGCCACCCCGGCCGGTCCGGCTCCGGCGGACAACGTGCCCGCGTACCGCACCGACCTCGACGGTCTGCGCGGCATCGCGATCGCGTTGGTCGCCTGCTTCCATGTGTGGTTCGGCCGGGTGTCGGGCGGGGTGGACGTGTTCCTGGCCCTGTCCGGCTACTTTTTCCTGGGCTCGCTGCTGCGTCACGCCATCCACAGCCAGGCCACCCATGTGACGCTGCGCGACACCATCAATCCGTGGCCACGTCTCAAACGCCTGCTGCGGCGCCTGATCCCGGCACTGTTCACGGTACTGATCGCCGTTGCCGTCCTGACCGTGATCATCATCCCGCAAACCCGCTGGGTGAGTATCGGGCGCGAACTCATCGCCAGCGCCCTCTACTACCAGAACTGGCATCTGGCCTTCAATTCCCAGGACTATCTGGCGGCCAGCTCGGCGAACAGCCCGTTGCAACACATCTGGTCGATGTCGGTGCAAGGCCAGTTCTTCGTGCTCACCATGCTGGTCGCGCTCGCCTTCGCGGCATTGATCAAGCTCTGCGCGCGGTTTCTCGCGCCGGTGGCCGAACCCCGGGTGATCCGGGTTGTGGTGGGTGTCGCCGTGCTGGCGGTGGCGCTGGTCTCCTTCTATTGGGCGCACATGCGGATGGGCGTCAACCAGCAGTTCAACTACTACGACACCTTCTCCCGCGTCTGGGAGCCGCTGGCCGGGGGCCTGCTCGCCATCTGGTTGCCCAGTTGGCGCGTACCGCGATGGCTCCGGACGGTTGCCGCGATCGTCGCGCTGGCCCTCATCGTGACCTGCGGCTGGTGGATCGACGGCGTGAACGCGTATCCGGGGCCGTGGGCGCTGGTCCCCGTCGGTTCCACGCTGCTGATCATCTGGGCGGGTGCCACCGCGTTGGAGCGTCCGCGACCCGGCTCCGATGGTCCGCAGGGGCTGCCGCCGGTCAATCGCATGCTCGCCAGTCGGTGGCCGGTGTGGCTGGGCAGCATCGCCTACGCCCTCTACCTCTGGCACTGGCCGCTGTTGATCTTCTATCTGACCTGGCGAGAGAAGAACCATGCGAGCGTCCTCGAAGGTGTCGGCCTGCTCACGGTGTCGGTCGGGTTGGCATGGCTCACCAAGCGCTACATCGAGGACCCGCTCCGTGGCGGGCGCTCCGAGCCGTCGCATGCGCGTCGCGACGGTCGGTATCGGTGGCTGACCTACACATCGGTTGTGACATCGATTCTGGTCATCGGCACGTTGGTGACCGGCATCGGCATCAAGGTGTGGGACCACCGGGTGTCCACGATGGTGGTGGACACCAGAAACCTGGACCCACGGACCTACCCGGGGGCCCGCGCGCTGCTGAACGGGTGGCCCGTTCCCGCGGTCGACCCGCAGCCGTCGCCGCTGATGGTCACGCAGGATTTCCCGGAGACTTCTACCGATGGCTACATGAGCAACTTCGAGGACCCTGAGATCCATGTCGGCGTCTACGGTGACCCGAACGCCACCGAGACCGTCGCACTGATCGGCGGATCACACGCCGAGATGTGGATCTCGGCGCTCGACGAGCTGGGCCGGCGTAACCACTTCAAGGTCACCACCTACCTCAAAATGGGGTGCCCGATGTCGACCGAGCTGGTCCCGAAGCAAGACGGCGTACCGTATCCGCAATGTCACGACTGGGTGATGCGGGTGATGAAGAAGGTGATCGCCGACAAGCCGACCGCGGTGTTCACCAATTCGACCCGGCCGCGTGATTATCAGCCCGGCGACTGGGTGCCGCCCACCTACACCCCCATCTTCGACGAGTTCCTCGACGCCGGCATCGAGGTGTTCGGCATCCGCGACACACCGTGGCCGCACAACGCGAAAGGCTTGATCGACACTCCGACGTGCCTGGCCGACGGCGGCACCGCGACGAGCTGCGCCACGCGCCGCGACGTCGCGCTCGCCCCGAAGGACCCCGCGCTGGCCCTGGCTGCCACCCGCCCGGGCTTCCATGCCCTGGACCTTTCCGACGGGGTCTGTGACGCCGAACTGTGTCCGGCGATCGTCGGCAACATCGTGGTTTACAAGGATTGGCACCACCTGAGCGCCACCTATGTCCGTAGCCTCACCGATGAGCTGGGACGGCAGATGGCCGCGGCCGCTCCATGGACCGGCCCAGCGGCGCCGAGATAGTCGCCCACGCCACACCAGCGCGCGATCGCTCCGAGATGAACCCCCGACCATTGACGGCTAGTGTCATGTCATGGAATCGCCGAAGGCCGAGATGACCCCGTCGCCGGCCCCCGACGCGGATGGGCGGGACTCAGCCGAACCCGCCGAGATGGTCGACATCCCCACACCCGGCACCTGGTCTCCCAGCAGTACGGAATCGACACCGTTTGTCGTCTGGCCGGGCAACGCTTACCCGCTGGGCGCCACCTATGACGGTGTGGGAACCAATTTTTCGCTTTTCTCCGAGGTCGCGACCGCGGTCGATCTCTGTCTGATCGACGCGACCGGCGTGGAGCAACGAATCCGACTCGAAGAGGTCGACGGATACTGCTGGCATTGCTACCTGCCCAACATCGGGCCGGGTCAGTTCTACGGGTTCCGGGTACACGGCCCCTACGACCCGGCGCAAGGTTTACGGTGCGACCCGAGCAAGCTGTTGCTCGACCCGTACGGCAAGGCATTCCACGGCGATTTCGACGGCGACCCGGCGTTGTTCTCCTACGCCATGGCCGACCCTGACGAGCACGCCCCGGAACCCGAACCCAGCGCCGAATCCGGCGAGGGGCCCTCGGGCACGGCAACGTCGTCCGCAGCACCGGCCGCCACTGTCGAGGACGCGGAAAATCAGGTCGATGCAGCAGTCGACGCCGACACGCCCGTGCAGACCGACCCCGTGCGAGCCACCAGCGGTGAACCGAGCCCGGCAACGACGAGTACCGCCACCCCCAGCGTGCCGATGGCGTCGGCACATCCCACCGACATGCCGCAACTCGACTCGCTCGGCCACACCATGGTCTCGGTGGTCATCAACCCATACTTCGACTGGCAGAACGACCGACCACCACGTCACCCCTACCACCAGACAGTCATCTACGAGGCGCATGTCAAAGGGATGACGGCGACTCATCCCGACGTACCCGAACATCTCCGCGGCACCTACGCCGGATTGTGCCACCCGGTCATCATCGATCATCTGAAATCACTCGGGATCACCGCCATCGAACTGATGCCGGTGCACCAGTTCATGCAGGATTTCGTCCTGATCGACAAGGGCCTCCGAAACTACTGGGGCTACAACACTTTCGGCTTCCTCGCGCCGCATCTTGAGTACGCCTCGCAACCCGAACAGCCGGCCGCGGCGGTAACCGAGTTCAAGGCCATGGTGCGCGAGTTCCACCGCGCCGACATCGAGGTCATCCTCGACGTGGTCTACAACCACACCGCCGAGGGCAATCACCTCGGCCCCACGATCTCGTTCCGCGGTATCGACAATGCCGCGTATTACCGTCTCGTGGACGGCAATGCCGAGATGTACATGGACTACACCGGGACGGGCAACAGCCTCAACGGACGTCACCCACACACCCTGCAGTTGATCATGGACTCGCTGCGCTACTGGGTGCTCGAGATGCATGTCGACGGGTTCCGCTTCGATCTGGCGTCCACGCTCGCCCGCGAACTGCACGACGTGGACCGGCTCTCGGCGTTCTTCGATCTGGTGCAACAAGATCCGGTTGTCAGCCAGGTGAAACTGATCGCCGAACCATGGGACGTCGGCGAAGGCGGCTACCAGGTGGGCAACTTCCCACCATTGTGGACCGAATGGAACGGCAAGTACCGCGACACGGTTCGCGACTACTGGCGCGGGGAACCGTCCACGCTCGGCGAGTTCGCGTCCCGCCTCACGGGCTCCTCCGATCTCTACGAGGCCACCGGTCGACGGCCACTGGCGAGCATCAACTTCGTGATCGCCCACGACGGTTTCACCCTGCAGGATCTGGTGTCCTACAACGAGAAACACAACAGCGCCAACGGTGAGGACAACCGGGACGGGGAGAGCCACAACCGCTCGTGGAACTGTGGGGTCGAGGGACCGACCGACGACCCGGATGTGTTGGCGCTGCGTGGCCGCCAGCAACGCAACATCCTGGCCACCCTGTTCCTCTCCCAGGGCACACCGATGTTGGCCCACGGAGATGAACTCGGCCGCACCCAACAGGGCAACAACAACGTGTACTGCCAGGACTCCGAGCTCTCCTGGATGGACTGGGCGCTGGCCGAGAAGAACGCCGACCTGCTCGAGTTCACCCGCAAGGCGATCAACCTGCGCACCCGACACCCGGTGTTCCGTCGGCGGCGGTTCTTCGCCGGCAAACCGATCCGATGGGGCGAGCAGACGCTGGACATCTCCTGGCTGACCCCGGCCGGCCAGGAGATGACCTCCGAGGACTGGGACAGCGGGTTCGGCCGCAGCCTCGCGGTGTACTTCAACGGTGACGGGATCGGAGAGCCGGACGAGCGCGGCGAGAAGATCGTCGACGACAGTTTCATCGTCTGTTTCAACGCCCACGACGGCGACATCGACTTCACGCTCCCACCGTCCTCCTGGGGCACAGAATGGGTGGGCGAACTCGACACCACCGATCCGACCGGCACCACCGACATGACCGCCACCGCCGATTCGGTGGTCACCGTGGGCGCGCGCTCGGTGTTGGTCCTGCGCAGGACGTCGTGAGTCGACGGTGATGGCCACTCCCTCACCACCCGGCGTCGGCGGGCAGCGGGAGCCCGTCGCCACCTACCGGATCCAACTCACCCCCGACTTCGGTTTCGCTGACGTCATCGGCATCCTGGATCACCTGGTGTCCCTCGGGATCAGTCACGTCTACCTGTCCCCGATCGGACGGGCCACGGCCGGTTCGACACACGGCTACGACTGGGTGCCGCCCCCGGCGGTGTCGCCGACGCTCGGTGGACTCGACGGGCTCCGGGAGCTCCGCGCCGCGGCACGTACCGCCGGTCTCGGCCTGATCGTCGACATCGTCCCGAACCACACCGGGGTCGCCGACGTCACGCAGAACCCGTGGTTCAGCGACCTGCTGCGCTACGGTTCGGCGTCCCGCTATGCCTCGTGGTTCGATGTGGACTTCTCCACCGCCAACGGGGCCGACGGCAAGATCGCCCTGCCCGTCCTCGCGGCCGACGGCGACCTGTCCTCGCTCACCGTCTCCGATGGTCACCTGCACTATTACGATCACGCATTTCCCATCACTCCCGGCTCGGCCGCGGCCGGCAACCCGATCGACGTCCACGAGCGACAGCACTACCGACTGGTCCCCTGGAACAGCGGACTGATCGGGTACCGCCGATTCTTCACCGTCAACGAACTCGCCGGACTGCGGCAGGAGGAGCCGGCAGTCTATGCAGCAACTCACGACTGGCTGCTCGATCTGATCGACGAGGACCTCATCGACGGTGTGCGCGTGGACCATCCCGACGGACTCTGGGATCCGCAATCTTATCTGCGTAGGCTGCGCAGCGACGTAGGCGAACGCCGGTTGCTCTACATCGAGAAGATCCTCGCCCCCGACGAACCACTGGAACCGTCACTGCCGGTCGACGGCACCACCGGCTACGATCAACTGCGCATCATCGACGGGGTGTTCACCGCGCCGAGCGGAATCGTCGAACTCGGGGAGATCCATGAGCGGATCACCGGGCAACCCGGTGACTCCGACTGGCTGCACCGCACCGAACGCGCACGCAAACTGGCCACGTTGCGCGAGATGTTTCCCACCGAGCATCGTCGGCTGGTTCGGGCGATCACCCACTCCGATCCGTCTGCCGACGCGGCAGCCGTGGCCGATGCCACGGCCGAACTCATCGCCGAACTCGGTGTGTACCGCGCCGACTATCCCGCGCTGCGCTCCCGGCTCGAGCGGGTGGCCTCGGCCATCGCCGTGCGGATTCCGCGGCTCGCCGAGGCGCTGGAGTTGGTGGTCCGCGCCACCGCGAGCCCCGGTGCGGCAACCTCGCGACTGGCCCAGACGTGTGGCGCGGTGACCGCCAAGAGCGTCGAGGACAGCCTTTTCTATCGCACGGCGCGGCTGGTGTCGGCGCAGGAGGTGGGTGGCGATCCGGCCGACCCCACGGTGAGCATACGAGACTTTCACGCCCACAACATCCGTCGTGGCACGCAGTGGCCGTGGGCGATGACGACCACCGCCACGCATGACACGAAGCGCGGCGAGGATGTCCGCGCTCGCATCGCGATACTGACCCAGGTGCCCGAGCGATGGTCGATGGTGGTATCCGACCTGTGGAAGATGGCTCCGCCACCCGACGATCTCACGGGATACTTCCTGTTGCAGAACATCATCGGAGTGTGGCCAATCCAGGGGCCGGTCGACGACATCCTGCGCACCCGCATCACCGATTACGCGACCAAGGCGGCCCGAGAGGCGGGACTGCACACCACGTGGACCGAGGTGAACGAGGAATTCGAGTCCGACCTCGCCGAGTGGATCATCGCGATCACCACCGGTACTGCGGCGCAGACGATCTCGGCGCTGGTCACCGAGATCACGCCGAGCTGGCAGTCCGAAGCGTTGGGCCGCAAGTTGATCGCCCTACTCGGACCGGGCGTCGGCGACATCTATCAGGGCACCCAGTGGTGGGATGACTCGCTGGTGGATCCGGACAATCGCCGCCCAGTCGACCACAACCGCTCGACAGAACACCCGAAAACCCACCTGATCCAGGCTGCGCTACGGGCGCGCACCGCCCATCCCACCGCATTCGGCGCAGGCGGCGACTACACGCCGATCCACGCCGACGGTCGGGGTGCCGACCACGTGATCGCGTTCGCACGCGGAGCGAGCGGCCGCGCCGAGGTCATCGTGATCGCAACCCGACTCACCCACAGCTTGTCCGACACCGGCCGCGCGGCAACGACCCTCACCCTTCCCACCGGCCGGTGGGAAGACGTGCTCGGGCCCGCCCCCGGACGGACGATCGACGGCGGTGTGCCGACCGCACTCACTGAGCTCGCCACTTTTCACGGTGTGGCGTTGCTGACCCGAACCGACTGACAAACGGATCGTCACCGGCCGGCCGGTGGCCACGGTGCTGCCTTGGCCAACCTCAGCCGGCGGGAGCGGGCGCGGCAGGCGCCGGTTGGGCGCCATTCGCACCACCCTGTTCCTCGCCGATGCCGGCCTGGGCCCCACTGAGTTCCGACACCAGCCATCGCCCGTCCTCGTGGCGCAGATCTAGCCACAGCAGCATCAGACTCTTGCCACCTTCTGGGGCGATGGCGCTCTTGCCACTGACCTCCATCAGGACCGCCGTACGGGCGGAGTCGGTGTCGAAGGTCTCCACCGACACCGACTTGACCGCCGACTGGGCGTCCTGCAGGTTGAGTTGCTCGACGGCCTGCGCGGTATCGGACTGCTGCTGCTCGAGATGCTGTCTGAACTCGCCGGTCGACAACGGGCCGAGCAACTCCTTCATACTGCCGACACCGTCCTTGGTCATCGTGCTGACCAACTTCGTGACGAACTCCTCGGACGCGGCCTTGCTGCCATCGAAGGCGTCGAGTCGCTGTCGCTCCTGGTAGTAGCCCCACCCGAGCAGCGCCACCCCCACCACGGCCGCGATCACCACCACGACGGCGAGCACCTTGGCCAGTCCGGCAGTGGTGAAGGTCAGCGAGATCTGACGGGGTTGTGAGGTCGGCCCCGGTACCGCATCAGACGAATCGCGACTGTCGGCGCTGGGGCCGCCGGTGTCTGCGGTGCCACTGTCTGCGGTGCCACTGTCTGCGGTGCCACTGTCTGCGGTGCCACTGTCTGCGGTGCCACTGTCTGCGGCGCCGGAGTCGGCTGCCGACGACCCGGTCCCCGCCGCGCGATTTCGTGCGGACTTGTTTCGCGGTCGAGGCGGGGTCGGCGCGGTCTCGGCACCCCCGCTGTCGGAGTCCGGCTCGGGCACCTCGGGGGTGCGGTCGGGGTCAGTCGGCTTGTCCTGCTCGGTCATTCCTACTCTTCACGTCATTTGTCGAGCGGCACGGTCCGCGCGTTCGGGTCGAAATTCGGCGGCGGGCCGGCGGTGTCGTCGCCAGGCGGGCGCGGCGCATTGGCCGATCCGCGGATCTGCTGATTCGGATCTTCAGTGACACAGTACAGATTGGTCGGAACGCTCAGTTCCAGGATCTTGGTCGGGCGCACCGGGGTGACCGCGTAGTTGCAGCTCGGCCGTGGGTAGACCGATCCGAACGCCCACCATGCCCCGTCGTGGAACATGCTCAGACTCTTGATGCTCGCGTCCCGGATCGACGGCAACAGATTGGCGATCGCGGGCGCTCGCAACGCACCTTGGCGCGCGATGTCGACGAACTGGGCAAGGACGTCGGTGATCGGATCACGGATCTGGTTCATCGAACCGGTCAGACTCGTCAGCTGCGTGGGTCCCTGATCGAGCAACACCCGTAGCTCTTTGTCGGCGGCCACAGCAGCGTTGACGAGGGTACTCATCGAGTCGACCGTGGTGCCCAGATCGGGTTGGATGTCGGCCGTCGTCTTCAGGATGGTGCCGGTGTCGGAGATCAGTTTCGTGGTCTGCGGCAACACCCGGGCCAGATCGGCGAAGATCGTTCCACCGGAGACGAACAGCGATCGCAGAACGTTGTCGCCCGAACCATCCGCCCCGAGAGCCACCTCCAAGTTGTCGATGGCCGAACGCAATTCGACGGGATCGATCTGGTCGACGACATTGAGCGTCGCCTCCAGTGTCTGCGGGAACGGCGCGGTCACGCGAGTCTGGTTGATGGCGATCTCATCGCCGTTCACGAAGTACGGGCCGTCCGCCGTCGCGGGCTGGAAGTCCACGTACTGCTCGCCCGCCGCGGACAGCCCGAGCGCGGCCACCACCGCGTTGCGATTGATCTGGACGTCCTCGGCGATCTCGACGGTGACGTCCACCGATTCCGGTTGCACCCGGATCTGCTGGACATCACCGATCCGGGCGCCCCGCAAGGTGACTCCCGATGTCTCCTGCAGACCGCCGGAGTTCGGGAAGTGCACGGTCAACTGATAGGTGCCGCGGAACGGGTCCCAGCGCAACGCCCCGAAGGACAGATACGCCAAACCCACCACCATCACCAGGATCAGTCCGATGTTGTCGACCAGGATCGAATGCTTGCGCACCCAGGTGATCGGACCGGTCACCGCGCTCATCCGCAGCACCCCTTCGTTCCGGACAGTCGTGCCAGCAAGCGGGTCAGCGTCTGCTGCAACGACTCCGACGCCGAGTCGACGTCCTCCAACTCCGGCAGACGCGTCGCCGCGTCGAAACCGACGCCCGGATTGAGGTAGTACACCTTCGACGACAGCGCCGCCGCACTGCCCGGAGTCGCCTTCACCCATTTCGGGGTCAGCTCGGCCAGGTTGTCGGCCAGCGGACCCAAGGTCTTGGCGCCTTCACGCAAACCGCCGAGGGCGGTGTTCAGATTCGCCAGCAGTTCGACGAGGTTGCCGCCGTCGGACTGCAGGAAGTCGTTGGTGGCCGCCGTCACCTGATTGGTTTTGTCCAGCGTCGTCAGGATCTGGCCGATCTGGCCGTTGACCGCGTCCACGGCGGGACCGAGTTTGTCGATCGAGGCCATGATCTGAGCGCGGCCGGCGGCGAGCTGACCGGTCAGCACCTGGGTGTAGCGCATCGATTCGTCGACCCGGGCGGCGTTCTCGTTGAACTTGGTGATCGCGGTGGTCAATCCTTCGATCGAGCCGGACAGCGCATCGGGATTCGGGGCGACCGCATTGCTCAACTCGGTGAGGATCACCGTCAGCGAATTGAGCGATCCGCTGTCGACCACACCGGCCGTGCTGACCAGTAGGTCCTCGACTGTCGCGGCCGCCGACGTCGGGCCGGTCAGTTGGTCCCCGTCGCCGAGGTAGCCCTCCGGGCTACCCGGCGGTGGCAACAACGCGACGAACACGTCGCCGAGCGGGGTGGCCTGCCGTAGTTCGGCGCCGGTACCGACGGGCAATTTGGTCGCGGTCCCGACCTGCATCGTGACGATGGCGCTGTAGTTCTCCGCCTCGATCTCCGACACCTGCCCCACGTTCATGCCGTTGAGCTTCACCTTGGCGCGAGTGGGCAGGTTGAGCGCGTTGTCGAAGTCCGCGGTCAACGTGATGGAGTCACCGATGCCGCCGGGCGCCGGCAGCGGGATCTGCTCGACGGTCAGTCCGGGAACGACTCCGCATCCCGACATGGCCAGCGTGGCCGCAGCGGTGAACGCCACCACCCAGCGGCGCCCGATTCGGCGATCACGGCGCCACCCATGCACGGTCCGGAACGGACGCATCTGATCACGGCCGGTCATTTCGTGAGCTCCAGCATCGCCGAGAAGACCCCGAGGTCCGGACCGAAGTCCTTGAGTTGACCGGTGCGACAACCGTTCTTCTGCAGGTTGATCGCCTGACAGAACGTCGACACGAGTTCGGTGTCGATCAGCGACTTGTCGAGCAGGACCTGTGCGCGCCAGGCACCCTGTTCCGCCGAGACCGAATTGCTGAGGTTCTGGAACAGCAGCGGTGCGATGTCGATGGTCTCGACCACCTGACGGGAGAAGTCGCTCAGGTTGGCGGTCAACGCCGCGAGCCGTCCCGTCGACGAGCTGATGGTGCCGGAGTTGTTCTGCAGGAACTCCGACGTGTTCCGCAGCGTGGCATTGACGTCGGCCAGAGTGGCCTGTAGCCCCGGTGCCTGCCTACCCAGCATCTCCGCCACGTCGTTGATGGAGTTGGAGAAGGCGGTCATCTTGGGATAGTTGTCCACCAGCGTCGTGGTGAGCGCCTGAACGGTCCGGATGATGTCGACGAGCGCGTCCCCGTTGCCCGAGGCCACTTCGGCGGCCTTGCCCAGTTCGTCGAGGGCCACCCGCATCCGCTCACCGTTGCCACTCGTGATGCCCGAGGTGATGTCGATCATGTCGGCGATCGGCCCCTCACCGGGCGCATCCCCCGACAGCGACTCCATCAACCGGTCGATCGAGTCGAACAGCTCACCCACCGACACCGGGCTCTTGGTCTCGGGAATGACACCTCCGTCGGCGAGTTCTGGCCCCTCGGTGTAGGCCGGCGAGAGTTCGATGTGCCGCGTCGTCACGATGGACGTGTTCACAATGGCTGCGGTCGCGTCCGCTGGCACCGGCACGTCCTTGTCGACGGTGAAGGTAACCTTCACCCGGTTGCCCTGCTGCTGCACCGACGTCACCTGACCCACCGGCATCCCCAGCACGGCGACGTCGTTGCCTTCGTACAGCCCGGAGACATCGTCGAAGTACGCAGTGGCCTCGATCGCCGAGCCGAACGCGGCGGTCCACGACGCAGGGATCAGCGAGCAGCCGGACAGCCCGAGCACCGCCAACAACGAGACTGCGGTCAACGCCAGCGAGCGACGCATCCGGTTGGCACGCCCCCGCCTGGTGGTGATCAACATCCGTCCACCACCCGTGCGGTGCACAGCCAGTTGTCCGGGAAGATGCCCCACGGCAGATAGCCGTTCGCGTATGGACCGTCGCCCATGGTGTTGTTGGTGACCCGGGCCGTGACCGGCAGAATCTCGAGCATCTTGCGCAGATTCTCGCGGTTCTTCTCCAAGCCCTGCGACATCGTGTTGAGGTTGGCCATGATCGGTGCGAACTGATTGCCGTTCTCCGCGGCCACCGCACGCGCCTGCTCGGTGAGCTGGGCGATACCGTCGAGCATTCGGGTCACCAACGCCTCACGCGCGGCGATCTTCTCGGCCAGTTGCTGCCCCTGACCGACGATGATCGACAACTGCGCCTGACTGTCGTCGACGATCCCGGTGACCGCTTTGGTGTCACTGACCAATTGGTTGATCTGATCGCGGCGATTGGTGATCACCTTCGACATCTCGGTCAGCGAGTCGAGGGTCGGTTTGGTCACCGCGGGCGCTCCGGCCAGTTGCCGGTTGAGCGTCCGAATACTCTCCGACAGTTCCACATCGTCGATTCCGGCGATGATCGGTGTCCCCTCCTCGATCGTCTTCTGCAGGTCGTAGGGTACCCGGGTGTCGGTGATCCGCTCGCCGTCGAGTGGATCGGGTGAATCACCCAGCGACACATCGACATAGCGCTGCCCGAGCAGCGTCGACATCTTGATCTCCGCCGATCCGTTCGCGGTGACGTCGACATCCTGGTCCACCTTCATGGTGACGTCGACCTGATTGCCGGCGAGTTCGGTCGCGCTGACCTCACCGACGTCGATACCGGCCACCCGCACCTTGTCGCCCGGGCGGATTCCGCCTGCCTGGGCGAACTCACCGACATAGGTTTTCTTGCCGAGATGGGCCTGGGCGAGCCCGACCACACCGAGCGTCAACAGCACGATCACCACCGCGCCTATCGCCCCGTACCACATGCGCCGGTTCTCGTTGTAGTGGTTGCGCCATCGTCTCATCGGCACACCTCCGAGTGTTTCGTCCCGCCGATCTTGTTGATGATTCCCGGAGGGAACAGGACGTCGCCGATGGCGATGTCGAGATCGCAGGCGTAGATGTTCAGGTACGCGCCCTGCCCCTGCACCAGCGGGAAGTGGCCGAGGAAGATCGGCAGCTGCTGTGCCATGTTGTCGAGTTTCGCGCCGTTGGCGATGAGGGTGTCGGTGGCGGCGCGCGCGTTGTCGGCCGCGTCGGCGAGCGACGACCGGCTCTGCGCCAGGACATCACCGAAACCGGTTGCGGTCTCACCGATCTGCGACACCGACTGGCCGAACGCAGCCGAGTTGCTGTTCAGGTTCTCGATGAGGCTGCCGATGCTGTCGATCACGGTACTCACCTGACTGCCCTGCATCGCGAGATCGCGCATCACGCCGCTCAGATTGTCGATGATCGCGCCGATCACCGCGTCGCGGTCGGCCATGTCACTGGCGACCTGACCCACCTCGGCGACGGTGTAGCTCAGCGAGACCGCGTTGCCCTGGAATGCCTGCACCAGTCCTTCGGACAGCGCGTTGACCTGTTCGGGGTCGAGCGTCTCGAAGACCGGCTGAAAACCGGCGAGCAACTTGGTCACGTCGAAGGAGTCCTCGGAGGGTTGTTGCAAACTCGCACCGGCGGCCAACGGGGTACTCGGCTCATCCGGCACCAGCGTCAGGGACAGATACCGTTGCCCGATCAAGTTCTGATACCTGATCGCCGCCATCGTGTTGGTGAACACCGGCTGGTCGGTCTGCACCTCGAACGTGACACGGGCCCGCCCGTCGTCGAGGGCGATGTCGGACACCCGACCGACCCGCACCCCCGCCATCCGGACGTCGTCACCGGAGGCGAGTCCCGAGGCGTCGTTGAAGTAGGTGCTGTACGACGCCGTGTCGCCGGGCAGGGACCGTTCCAGCGTGGAGTAGATGATGTAGGTCAACAGCAGTGCGACGACCGCGAACAGCGAGAACCCGATGAGCGGTTTGCGGATACTGGCCTGGCCGTGACTCATCGGCCCCCTCCCTCGGCCTGTGCGGATTCGCCCGGTTCGGACTCACCCGGCTTGATGGTCGAGGACTGCACGAGTGGCCCCAGCATCAGCGTGTCCGCGGCGTTCGGTTGACGCTTGAGCGCCTCGGCCAACGTCAGATTGTCCGACGAGGTGCTCACCGCACCGAAGGTCTGTGCGGCACGCCGCATCCCGTCGGACGGGTAGATCAGCAGCGGCCCCGAGCTCGTCGGTCCGGTGCCGGTGCCCGGACCCTGACAGTTCGGTCCGCGCATGGTGCCGTACTCGCCGGCGTTGTAGACCGGGCAGTTCTGGCGTGTGTATCGCTGGAACGCACCGAAGTTCACGCCGATGTTCAGCTGGGGGTGCCCGTTGACGCCGGTGAACACCGTCAGCACCCGCGCAGCGAGGTTGTTCAGCGCGTCGAGCGCCTGCGGTAGCGATTCCGGCTCCAACACCGCGGCCCCGACGGTGCGATTGAGGTCGCGCACGACGCTCTTGCCGCGGTCGCCGTTGGCGGCGAACAACGCCTGGGTCTCGTCGAGCAGGCCCTGGCCGGCCGACAGCATCGCAGTGAGATCCTGCTGCTTCTCGGCTATGGTCATCGCCGGGATAACGCTGCGGCCCAGAGTGTCCAGGAGCTCGGGAGTGCTCTCCGACAATCCACGTACCGCATTGTCGAAGTTGTCGAAACCGCCAGGTGCACCGGGTGGGAACTGGGCGTTGATCTTCTGCCAGTAGTTGTCCAGCAGCGGCACGAATGCGCCGAACACCGCGCCACCGCCTTCGAGCGCGTCGGCGATCACCCCCAGTACCGACGCGAGGTCTTCCGGCGGCACCGCACGCAGCAGCGTGCGCAGCTCATTCTGCGCGTCCTGGAGTTTCAGCGTCGCCATCGATTCGTCGGCGGGGATGACGTCGCCGGAGGACAGGTGCTCGGTGCTCACGTCGGCGGGCCGGACCAGCTGCACCGAGTTCACACCGAAGAGGTTGGCGGGCACCGTACGCGCCGTGACGTTGGCCGGAATTCCCTCGGCCTGCGCGGGATCGACGTCGATCTCGACGTTCTTGTACTGCAGATTGCCCGGGCCGACCTCGTCGCTGAGTTCGATCGACTTCACCGATCCGACGATCAGACCGTTGTAGCGGACGTCGGCCTGCGTGATCAGTCCGTCGCCGACATCGGTCAGTTTCGCGGTGACGGGAACCGTGGAGGTGAACACACCCTGATAGCGCATGAACAGCAGCACGAACAGGATGAGCAACGCCACCAGAAAGGCGACCCCACGCAGGATGTACTGCACCAGCGAGGGATTCCTGCCGTCGGTGTCGATTTGCATCGGTCTCCCCCTAACCCGAGATCTGGATTCCGGGTGACGTGCCCCAGAACACCAGTGTCATGACCAGATTGGCGAAGACGATGACGATGATCGCCATCCGGATCGCGTGACCGGCCGCCACGCCCACCCCCTCGGGACCGCCCGACGCGAAGTATCCGTAGTAGCACTGGATGAACGTGGTCAGCAGCACGAACACAATCACCTTGACGAACGAGAAGGCCATGTCCCCGGACACCAGGAACTGGTTGAAGTAGTAGGTGTAGGTGCCCGCGCCCTGTCCACTCTGTACCTGGAACATCAGCTGACAGGCGATGTAGTTGGCGGCCAGCGACACTGCGTACAGCGGGACGATCGCCAGCACGGCCGCCGACATCCGCGTGGTGACCAGATACGGCAACGGCCGGATCGCGATGGACTCCAGCGCGTCGATCTCTTCGCTGATCCGCATCGAACCGAGCTGGGCGGTGAAGCGGCAGCCCGATTGCGCGGTGAACGCGGTCGCCGCCAGCAGCGGCGCGATCTCGCGTGTGGTCGCGAACGCCGAGAGCCCGCCGGTCACCGGCCCCATGCCCAGCAAGTTGAGGGCGGTGTAGCCCTCGATGCCGACCGTGGCTCCGCCCATGACCCCGAGGATCACCATCACCCCGACCGTGCCGCCGCCCACGACGATGGCTCCATTGCCCCATGCGACATCGGAGAGCAGGCGCCACACTTCCTTGCGGTAGTGGGTGAACGCGATGGGCACGGCACCGATCGACTTGACCAGGAACGTGATGAGGTGGCCCATCGCGGCCAGCCCGGAGCGCGGTCCGCGGTAGATCGATTTGGCGGCCTCCAGTGGCCGCAGGGCCGGCGGGACGTACCGTGATGCCGTCAACTCACACCACCTTCGCCGGGAAGAGCATCGCGAACAACTGCGTGAGCACGACGTTGACGGTGAACAGCAGCAGCACCGAGTTCACGACCGCGGCGTTCACGGAGTTCGCGACGCCGGCCGGCCCGCCCTTGGTGCTCAGACCACGGTCACAAGCGACAATCGCCACGATCGCGCCGAAGATGACGGCTTTGGCTATTGCGAACACCAGGTCGGAGACCGAGGCGAAGGCCGCGAACGTACCGGTGTAGCTACCCGGGGTACCACCCTGGAAATAAACGTTGAACACGTAGCCGGTGATGAACCCGACGAAGCAAACGAAGCCGCACAGCAGAAAACTCACCACCATCGTCGCCAGCAGACGTGGCGAGATGAGCCGCTGGATCGGGTTGACCCCCATCACCCGCATGGCATCGATCTCGTCGCGAATGGTGCGCGATCCCAGGTCGGCAGCGATCGCCGACCCCACCGCGCCGGCGAGCAACAGCGAGGTCACCAGGGGTGCGCCCTGCCGGATGACGCCGAGACCGGTGGCCGCGCCCGAGAACGAGGTGGCACCGATCTGCCCGGCGATGTTGGAAACCTGGATCGACACGATCACACCGATCGGGATGGCGACCAGAAACGTCGGGAACACCGAGGTGCTCGACATGAACGCACACTGCCGGATGAACTCACCGAACGGGAAACGGCGCTTGAAGATGTCCACGATCAGTACGCGGAACACCTCGACGAACATCCCCATCTGACGTCCGAACGTCGAACGACGCCAGCACGTGGTCACCGAACCACTTCCGTATCCCCCCGGCGCGTGCACGTGTTCCCTCGCCATTCGAGGTCACCGCGTCAGTAGTCACTCCCCTGCCCCTGCTGTCGGCTGCTTCCGTAGAAGGCTCGTCGTATCACATATATGTTCGGTGAAGGCACTGCTGCGTGCAGATGCTTTCACTCGTTCTCCCCCTCGAGGACGAACCCCCGGCCGGTAATATACCCCGCTTCGCCATCTCCGCTGTGCCACGGCTCACATTACCGATATCTGCGCCGCCATCACCGGCGACATACCTTGTGTTGGGTGACAGATCAGTCAGGGACTCCCGACACCATAACTGGGACGAGCGACCAAGGTGGCCAAAACACTCCCATCGAGGTGTCGACTGCGCCGTTCACCCCACCACGGACCGCTGCCGACATCACGGTCTGGGCGCCCACTGCGGCCTCGGTGACACTGCTGATCGGCGGAGACGTCGGTCAGGACGAGATCGAGGTGGGGCTCGTGCCGCTGTCGACGTCGCCGGGCTGGTGGGGCGCGGCACCGGGGTCGGCCGCCGCCTCGGCCACGAACTCCGCACCTGCGCGGTATCGGTTTCGCATCGACGGCCGCGACCCGGTGCCCGATCCGCGCGCGGTTCGACTACCCGACGGTGTACACGGCGCGGCCGAACTACACCGGCTCGACGAGTTCGGGTGGACCGATCACGATTGGGCTGGTCTCGACCTACGGGGTGCGGTGCTCTACGAACTGCACATCGGGACGTTCACCCCTGCCGGGACCTTCGACTCCGCAATCGAACAGCTGCCGCACCTGGTGGCGCTCGGCGTCGATGCGGTCGAGGTCATGCCCGTCAACGCGTTCAACGGCACACATGGCTGGGGCTACGACGGCGTCGCCTGGTACGCCGTCCACGAACCCTATGGCGGGCCGGATGGATTCGCGCGCTTCGTCGACGCCTGTCACGCCCTCGGCCTCGCTGTGGTCCTCGACGTGGTCTACAACCATCTCGGCCCGTCGGGGAACTACCTGCCCGAGTTCGGCCCCTATCTCACCAGCGGCACCAACAGCTGGGGATCATCGCTGAATCTGTCCGAACCGGATTCCGACGCCGTACGCGCCTACATCGTCGGCAACGCTCTGAGATGGCTGCGTGACTTCCATGTTGACGGCCTGCGGCTCGACGCCGTGCACGCGCTGATCGACCACCGCGCGCTTCACCTGCTCGAGGAGCTCGCGATCGCCACCGACGCACTCGCCGCCGAGCTGGGTCGACCGCTCACCCTGATCGCCGAGAGCGACCTCAACGACCCGCGGTTGATCATGCCGCGGGAGGTCGGGGGGTACGGGCTCGGTGCCCAGTGGGACGACGATATCCACCACGCGATCCACGCCACGGTCTCCGGCGAGCGACAAGGCTATTACGCCGACTTCGGCGGCCTCGACGGCCTGGCGAAGGTACTGACCGGGGGCTTCTTCCACGACGGCACCTACTCGTCGTTCCGGCGCCGACGACACGGTCGCCCGATCCCCACCGAGATCGTCGACGCCGACGCGCTGGTCGCCTACACGTGCAATCACGACCAGGTGGGCAACCGGGCGGTCGGCGACCGGCCATCGGCATACCTCGACGGCGGGCAACTGGCTATCAAGGCCGCACTGGTGCTGTTGTCGCCGTTCACCCCGATGCTGTTCATGGGCGAGGAATGGGCGGCCGACACCCCGTTCGCGTTTTTCACCTCACATCCGGAGCCCGAACTGGGCGAGGCCGTGCGCACCGGTCGGCGCAGCGAGTTCGCCGAGCACGGTTGGGATGCCGTCGATGTCCCCGATCCGCAGGATCCGGCGACATACGAGCGCTCCAAGCTCGACTGGTCCGAACCCACCGATGCCGGCCATGCCCGAATGTTGCAGTTCTATCGGGATGTGATCGCGCTGCGAAAGTCCACCGACGACCTGATCCGGGGCGACTTCGGTTCCGTGCGATGCACTTTCGATGCCGACGCGGGTTGGTTCGCGATGCTCCGCGGCTCATGGGCAGTGATCTGCCTACTCCGCGCAGACGAGGTGCCCGTGCCGATCGGGCTCGACCCGGTGCTGTGGTGGGACGAGGTGACGCCGATGGCCAGCGGGATACTCAGCGGTGGCCCCAACGTCGTGATCGGACGGCTGACCGACGTGGATCAGGTCAGGTAGTCATACGCCGGTGTGCCAGGTTCCAACCGCTCGCAGTGCAGGCGGGAATGGGCCATCCGGTCCATCAGGTCGGCGAGTCCGGCCGGCTCACCGAGTTCGATACCCACCAGCGCTGCGCCCGTTTCCCGGTTGTTGCGTTTGACGTATTCGAACAGGGTGATGTCGTCGTCGGGGCCGAGCACCTCGTCCAGGAAACGCCGCAGCGCGCCCGGTTCCTGCGGGAAGTCCACCAGGAAGTAGTGCTTGAGGCCGCGGTGTACCAGGGATCGCTCGATGATCTCGCCATAGCGCGAGACATCGTTGTTCCCACCCGAGATCAGGCACACCACGGTGGCATCCGACGGCAGCTGAAGCGACGACAACGCGGTCACCGCCAGGGCGCCCGCGGGCTCGGCGATGATGCCCTCATTCTGGTACAGCGCCAGCATCGTCGTGCAGATCGCCCCTTCGTCGACATGGGTGATGTGCGCGGTGCCCGGCGAGGTCACGTGGCGTGCCGACGCGTCGACGACCGGTACCGCCGCCGGCGACGCGACCCGTGACAGCACCGGATGGTCGGTGATCGTCGCCCCGAGTTGCGCCATCACGCGGTGACCGATGGACCCGATACGTTTGACCGCGGCGCCGTCGACGAACGGATCGATCGTCTCCAGGGTGACCGGCTCCCCAGCGGCGAGCGCGGCACTCAAGGAGACCGCTCCGGTGGGCTCCACTCCGACGATGGCCACATCGTCGGACAGCGACCGCAGATACGTCGCCATGCCGGCGAGACAGCCGCCGCCGCCGACCGGCGCGACCACCACGTCGGGGACCGCACCGAGCTGTTCGACGATCTCATGGGCGATCGTGCCCTGCCCGGCCGCCGTCCGCGGATCGTCGAACGCGTGGATCCACGAGGCGCCCGTACGGATCACGTCCGCCTGCGCGGCTGCCGCAGCGGCGTCGTAGGTTTCTCCGACGGCGAGTAGCTCCACATAGTCGCCGCCGTGCCAGCGAATTCGGTCACGCTTCTGTTTGGGCGTGGTGGTCGGTACGTAGATCCGACCGGGCACGCGCATCGACCGGCAGGCGAAGGCGACACCTTGCGCATGGTTCCCGGCGCTGGCGGCGACCACCCCGCGGGCGAGCTCGGTGTCCGACAGCTGCGCCATCACGTTGTACGCACCGCGGATCTTGTAGGAGCGAACCGTCTGCAGGTCTTCACGTTTGAGCAGAACCCGGGCGCCCGCGGCCGCGGAGATGCGCGGCGCGTCCTCCAGCGGGGTGCGGGCCACCGCGTCGGCGATCCGCGCGACCGAGGCGCTGACGGCATCACCGGTCAGTGCGTGGTCGTGCTGATGAACCGGCGCCTGCTGAGTACTCACGATCTCCATGCTCTCACCTGCCGCGATCAGCGGCGCGGGGGAGGTCGGGCCACTACACTGCACGACAGGGGATCGACCAGATCGCCTCTTCGGGATACGTTCGATGGCGTCGGCTCAGGTCGACGCTGCCCGACCGGGGTGGCCACCATCGACGCGGAGGTCGACATGTTCGGACACGCTCACTCGAATCCTGCTCCCCCCGCCCGATCAGCCCCGGCGCCACGCTCGTCGCACCACTCGCGACGACGCCGTCAGATGATCTGCGCGGTTGCCGTCGGCACCCTGGCCGCCGGGCTGATCACCGCACTCACCCCGGCGAGCGCGTCGGCCGCTCCGGTGTGTCCGGGCGCCGGGCAGGCACCGCGCGTGGTGGGCACCGTACCCGGCGCCGCACTGGAAGGTCTGACGGTCGACCGGGCCGGTCGGCTCTACACCACAGATCTGATCTCGGGCAGGGTATTTCGCCTGTCGTCGCCGGGCGCGCCGGCCGTGCCGATCGCCCGCGTTCCCGACGGTGGGGCCGGCGCACTGGCCTGGGCTCGCGACGGGGCACTCCTGGTCGGCTACGGAGCCGACGCCCGGGTCATCGTGGGTGACGCCCTGCGCCATGCCGGGATAGCGCGGATCGACGTCGGCACCCGGACCCTGCGACCGTGGGTGCGTGGGTTCTCGGCCGCCAACGGCATGGATGTCGCGGGCAATGGGATCGTCTATGCCACCAACGACTTCGGCAATCTGATCGGACGGGCGTATCCGAACGGCGTGGTGCAGGCGGACTGGGGTTCGCTACCGAGCGCCAACGGCGCCGTGCTGAGTCGTGACGATCGGTGGCTCTATGTCTCGCGAACCTTCGTCAATCCCGGCGTGAGCCGGATCTCGACGTCGAATCCGCGGGTTGTGCAGAGTCTGCTGAACCTGGGCGGCGACATCGCGGCCACCCCGGATGGCTTGACCCTGGACTCCCGGAACAGGCCGGTGGTGCCTTTCAATGCGGCCGGCCAGGTCGTACGGATCACCTCGCCGGGACGGTACTGCGTCCTCGGATCAGGGATGCCACTGTCGAGTGTGGTCTCCTACGGCCGCGGGGACCGCGGCTTCTCCGCGGGACGGCTGTTCCGGGCCGGATTCGACGGACGAATCTATGAGGTGCCCGGCGGATTCGATCGTGGTGCGACCGCCGCGTACCCCGGTCGCTGACCGCGCCGCGGTCGGCTATACCCCGCGACGGTGCGAGAACCAGATCCGCTCTCCCCACCAGGTGGCGAGCAGCACGGCCGCCGACGTCCAGGCGACGACGAGTCCGGAGCCGGTGAGCGCGAACACGAGCACCGCGACGACGACGGCGAGCAGCACCGCATGCAGTTTGTGGACCGGCCAGCGCACCCCGGCGACCTCGACGGTCGGCGTCGGCGTGTGCCGCGCCTCGGAACGCACTTCGACAAACGCGGTCGGATTCGCTGCGGTCATCGTCACTCCTCGCGGTCGGCGGTGATCATGGGCTGGATGATCTCCACTGTCCCGAGTGTAGCGCGAAGTGAACTCAAATGTTCGGGCACCCGAACATTGCCGTTGGGGCCGCCTACTGCCCCAGGCAACTGGGCCCGAGCAACGCCTTGAGATCGCCCATCAACGCCGAACTCGGGCTGACCCGCAGCGCCTCGGTCAGCCGCAGGACCGTGGACCGCTGTTCGCTGACCAACGTGACGTGCACGTCCGCGGTACCCGGGTGGCGGGACAGCACCTGTTTGAGTGCCTGCACACGGTCCGGGGTGCAGATACGTGCGCTGAGCGTCAAGGCCACGGGTTTCGCCGTCCCGACGGCAGCCAGATCGGGTACCGCGAGATCGTTGGCGCTGATCATCGTGGAATCGTCACGCACGTTGACCCGCGCCTTGATCAGCACGATGTTGTCGGGGACGATGTCCATCCCGTACACGGAGAACGAGCGCGGGAAGAAGTAGACCTCGACACCGCCGACCATGTCTTCGAGGGTCACCACCGCATACGGCTCGCCCTTCTTGTTCACCCGCCGGTTGACCGCCGAGATGATGCCGCCGATGGTGATCTGCGCCCCGTCGGGCACCGTCCCCTCCAACAGCTGGGTGATCGACGTGTCGGTCTGCGCGGCGATGGCGTGCGCGACACCGGCGAGCGGGTGGTCGGACACGTACAGACCGAGCATCTCGCGTTCGAGAGCGAGTTTGTGCTTGGACTCCCACTCCTCGTCGGGGATCTTGACCGCGAACACCTCCGCCATCGAGTCATCCGCGCCCCCGGCATCGCCGAAGAGGTCGAACTGGCCGATGGCCTCGGCCTTCTTGGTGCCGATCACCGATTCGACCGCGTCGCTGTGGACGAGGAACAACCCCTTGCGCGGATGGTTGAGCGAGTCGAAAGCACCCGCCTTGATCAGCGACTCGGTGACCTTCTTGCTGCAGGCGGTCACGTCGATCTTGCCGAGGTAATCGGAGAAGCTGGTGAACTTTCCCTTCTCGTCGCGCGCTGCGAGGATCGAGGACACCACGCCGGTGCCGACGTTGCGCACCGCGGCGAGACCGAAGCGGATGTCACCGCCGACGGCACCGAAGTTGCGCTGCGACTCGTTGACGTCCGGCGGGAGCACGGTGATGCCGAGTTTGCGGCAATCCGACAGGTAGATCGCGGCCTTGTCCTTGTCGTCGCCCACAGAGGTGAGCAGACCGGCCATGTACTCGGCGGGGTAGTTCGCCTTGAGATAGGCGGTCCAGAAGGAGACCAGCCCGTAGCCGGCGGCGTGCGACTTGTTGAACGCATACCCGGCGAACGGGAGGATCGTGTCCCAAAGCGCCTTGATCGCGGCCGAGGAGAAGCCGTTGGACTTCATCCCCTCCTCGAAGCCCTCGAATTCGGCGGCGAGGACCTCGGCCTTCTTCTTGCCCATCGCGCGGCGCAGGATGTCGGCTCGGCCGAGCGAGTACCCGGCCACCTTCTGCGCGATCTGCATGATCTGCTCTTGGTAGACGATCAGGCCGTAGGTGTCGGCCAGGATCTCCTTGAGCGGTTCCTCGAGTTCCGGGTGGATCGGCTTGACCTGTTGGCGCCCGTTCTTGCGGTCGGCGTAGTCGTTGTGGGCGTTCATGCCCATCGGGCCGGGGCGATACAGCGCCAACACGGCGACGATGTCCTCGAATCCGGTGGGCTGCATACGTTTCAGGAGTTCACGCATGGCGCCGCCGTCGAGCTGGAACACACCGAGGGTGTCACCACGGGCCAACAGTTCGTAGGTCTTGGGGTCGTCGAGGGGCGCCGCATCGAGGTCGAGGTCGATGCCGCGGTTGGTCTTGATGTTCTCGATCGCGTCACCGATGACGGTGAGGTTGCGCAGCCCGAGGAAGTCCATCTTCAGCAGGCCTATCGCCTCACACGACGGGTAATCCCAGCCGGTGATGATCGCGCCGTCCTGTGCACGCTTCCACACCGGAATGGCGTCGGTGAGCGGCTCCGAGGACATGATCACCGCGCAGGCGTGCACGCCGGCGTTGCGGATCAGTCCCTCGAGACCGAGCGCGGTGTCGTAGATCTTCTTGACATCCGGGTCGGTCTCGATGAGGGTGCGGACCTCGGTGGCCTCGGCGTAGCGCTCGTGATCCGGGTCGGTGATGCCCCAGACCGGGATGTCCTTGGCCATGATGGGCGGCGGCAACGCCTTGGTGATGCGGTCGGCGATCGCGAAGCCGGGCTGGCCGAACTGGACGCGAGCGGAGTCCTTCAACGCCGCTTTCGTTTTGATGGTGCCGAAGGTGATGACCTGGGCGACCTTGTCACTGCCCCACCGGTCGGTGGCATACCGCACCATCTCACCGCGGCGACGGTCGTCGAAGTCGATGTCGATATCGGGCATCGACACACGTTCGGGATTGAGGAATCGCTCGAACAGCAGCCCGTGCGGGATCGGGTCGATGTTGGTGATGCCCAGCGCCCACGCGACCAGCGAACCGGCCGCCGAACCGCGCCCGGGGCCCACCCGGATGCCGACCTCGAGAGCGTGCTGGATGAGGTCGCCGACGACGAGGAAGTACGCCGGGAAACCCATCTGGATGATGACGTCGAGCTCGTAGTTGGCCCGACGCTGGTATTCCTCGGGCACCTCGGTGCCCGCGAAACGGGTCTCGGCGAGGCCCTTGGCGACCTCTTTGCGGAGCCAGGTCTGCTGCGATTCACCTTCTGGGACCGGGAAGATGGGCATCCGGTCGCGGTGGGTGAACACATCGGCGTAGCTCTGCACGCGCTCGCCGATCTCGACCGACGAGTCGCACCCACCCGGGACCATGGAGTCCCACAGTTCACGCATCTCGGCAGGTGACTTCAGGTAGTAGCCGTCGCCGTCGAACTTGAATCGGGTGGGATCGGACAGCGTCTTGCCGGTCTGCACGCACAGCAAGGCCTCGTGGCTCTTGGCGTGTTCCTGCGTGACGTAGTGGCAGTCGTTGGTGACCAGCGGCTTGATGCCGAGCTTGCGGCCGATGTCGAGCAGACCGTCGCGAACCCGTCGCTCGATCTCCAGACCGTGTTCCATCAGCTCGAGATAGAAGTTCTCCTTGCCGAAGATCTCCTGCCACTTCGCCGCGGCCTCGAGGGCCTCACGTTCGTGCCCGAGTCGCAGCCGGGTCTGCACCTCACCCGACGGGCAGCCGGTGGTGGCGATGATGCCCTCGGCGTATTGCGCGATCAGGTCGGCATCCATGCGCGACCATTTGCCCAGCTGCCCCTCGATCGACGCCAGCGACGACAGCTTGAACAGATTGCGCAGACCGGTCGCATTCTCGGCGACCATCGTCATGTGCGTGTAGGCACCGCTACCGGAGACGTCGTCGGACTTCTGGTCGCGGGTGCCCCAGGTGACGCGCTTGGTGTTGAACCGCGACTCGGGGGCGACGTAGGCCTCGATGCCGATGATCGGCTTGATGTCGTTGCTCACCGCGGTGTTGTAGAACTCGCTCGCACCGAACATGTTGCCGTGGTCGGTCATCCCGATTGCCGTCATGCCGAGGCGTTTGGCCTCGGCGAACAGCGGCGACACCTTCGCGGCACCGTCGAGCATCGAGTACTCGGTGTGGTTGTGCAGGTGCACGAACGAATCGGCCACGGACGTCTCTCACCTCTGATGTTCGCTGACGTGTCGGTGCGCTTCGAACACGTCCGGTGTGTGCACCGCACGGTCTGAAGAAGCGTCCCCAACTCTATGTCCACGCCCCGACAGACCCGGGCATGGCACGCCCTATGTGACAGATGGGGCGACGCGGTGCGGTGTGTCGGCCCGGCGTGTCGACACACCGCCCGGACTCCTCGGCGCGATTCGGGGTTCTGTCGGCGCGATTCGGGGTTCTCTCGGCGCGATTCGGGGTTCTGTCGGCGGGTCAGGCGTCGCGGAGGACGTCGAGAGCGTGCTGCAGGTCGGCGGGGTACGGGCTGGTGAACGTGACCTGCCGCCCGTCGACGGGGTGCGCGAACGACAGCGAGCGCGCGTGCAACCACTGCCGCGCCAGCCCGAGCCGCCCGGCGAGCACCGGATCGGCGCCGTAGGTCAGATCCCCGCAACACGGGTGGTGCAGCGCCGAGAAATGCACGCGGATCTGATGGGTCCGCCCGGTCTCGAGGTGGACGTCGAGAAGCGACGCCGAGGCGAACATCTCAACCGTGTCGTAGTGGGTGACCGACGGCTTGCCGGCTGCGGTCACCGCGAACTTCCAGTCGCTGCCCCGGTGGCGACCGATGGGTGCGTCGATGGTGCCCTCCGGCGGGTCGAGATGCCCCTGCACCAGGGCGTGGTAGCCCTTGTCGACCTCCCGCTCCTTGAACGCGCGCTTGAGCAGCGAGTACGCACGCTCGGAGACGGCCACCACCATGACCCCCGATGTCCCGACATCGAGACGCGACACGATGCCCTGCCGTTCGGAGGCACCCGAAGTGGCGATACGGTAGCCGGCCGCAGCCAGCGCACCGACAACGGTTGGACCCGTCCATCCCTGCGACGGATGGGCGGCGACGCCGATGGGTTTATCTACCACGATGATGTCGGAGTCGTGGTAGATGATGTCCATCCCCTCGACCGGGGTCGGCTCGATCCGCAACGGCTCGTCCGGTTCCGGCAGCGTGACGTCGAGCCAGCTCCCGGCGGCGAGCTTGTGCGATTTTCCGACCGTCACACCGTCGACGGTGATGTCGCCGTCTTCGGCGAGCGCGGCGACGACGGAGCGGGACAACCCGAGAATGCGCGCGACACCGGCGTCCAGCCGCATCCCGTCGAGCCCGTCTGGCACGGGCATCGATCGTGACTCACGCATCGGCGTCCTCCGCCGCGGACCGATCTCGGTCGCCGCGCCGCCGCGCCGCCCATCCGGTGCGCGAGCCGTCGTACTCGAATCCCAGCAGCGACAGGGCGACCAGCAACACCGCGCCGCAGACCACCGCCGAGTCGGCCACGTTGAACACCGGCCACCACCCCACCGACACGAAGTCGACGACGTGCCCGCGCAACGGCCCCGGCGATCGGAACAGCCGGTCGGCGAGGTTGCCCATCGCCCCACCCAGCACCAGACCGAGCCCGAGGACCCACCACATCGACCGCAGGCGACTGCTGTAGCGGATGATTCCGAGCACCACGAGCAGGGCGACGATGGTCAACACCCAGGTGTAGCCGGAGGCCATCGAGAACGCCGCGCCGCTGTTGCGGACCAACCGTAGCGTGACCGCGTCACCGATGATCCGGACCGGCTGCCCCGGGTCGAGCAGGTTGACCGCCAGCGTCTTGGTCAGCAGGTCCAGACCGATGACGGCGGCCGCGATGGCCAGCAGGGTCCCGACCACCCGGCGGCTCTGGTGGGTAGGCGACCGATCGCCTTCGTCGACCGGACCGGGTGTCGGTTCGCTCATGACTCCATCATCCACCCCATCATCATCCACGAGCCCTCCAATACGCTGACTGCCGTGTACCCCCGTCGCGCCGGCCTCATCATCACCGCAACCCTGCTGATCGGCCTCACCGCCTGCGGCTCCGACGACCCGAACTCCGACACCGCCGGCCCCGCGACGGCGTCGGCGGGTTGCGCACAGGAGTCGACCTCGGGACTCGACGGAGTGAACCTGCTGCCGATCCCACCTGCGAAGGTGACCGTCCTCGACGCCGGGACCGGCGAGAAGCGTCTCCCCGCCGCGGCACCCGATCGCAGCGCCGCGCAGACGGTGACCGTGACGACGACGTCGACCGTGCGATCGCCGGGTGCCGACGAGGCCCAGACCGTGGAGATGCCGCTGCGCGCACTCTTCCACTGCACCGACTCCACCGATCTGGAGATGACACTGGGCGAGGTCACCTCGCCCGATGCCACGTTGACCGATCAGCTTGCCGCGACCTCCGGCTCCCGGGCCGGATTGGCGATCGGCCCCGGTTCCATGCCGATCTCGCTGCGCCTGTTGCCCGCCGAGGACGCCGGACCCGAGGCCCGCCTGGCGGTGGAGCAGACGCTGGTCCAAGCACTGCAGATGTCGGTACCGCTGCCGACCGAGGCGATCGGTGCAGGTGCGCGCTGGCGGATCGAACGCACCATCGATTCCGCGGTCACCGTCACCCAACAGATCGACGCCACTCTCACCGCCTGGGACGGCGATCGGATGACGATCGACGTGACCGTGGATCAGACCCCGGTGAATTCGGTTTTCACCGTTCCCGGCGCCGGCGGCTCATTGAACATCGCCCGGTTCAGCAACTCGGGCAACGGTGAGATGACCCTCGATCTGACCCGCGGTCTACCGATCTCGGGGTCGATCGAGCTCAGTGGCGCCCGCGAGCTCGTGGGTGCCGATCCTGCTCGACCGTTGATCCAGCAGACCGGGTTGTCGGTCGGCTGGCAGTGAACGACGTCACTCCCCCGTTGCGCTCGGGCTGCTTCTGGCGAAGCAGCGGGGCGCCCCGAAGGAGCGACGTGTGGTGACGGGTCGTCAGCGACGAATGATCAGTTGCCCGATTCCGAAGCCGCTGCCGAATCAGTACACATCGGCGTCTGCACATTGTTCGCCGAGATCAGCGGGCAGACGGTGTCGCGCGACAGCTTCCAGCGACCGTCGACGTAGACGATGCTGGCATCGAGCTTCGTCGGCGGGTTGTCGGGGAGCTTGACCTGCACCTTGACCGTGGCCTTGTTGGGCCCGGCCGGGATCACCGGCGGGAAGATCTCGTAGGTGACGTCGGGATTGTCCTGCTTGGCCTTCACAAGTTCATCGAAGATGGCCGGGTCCGCCGCCGAGCCCTCGACGAGTTCGGTCTTCTCCGAGTTCGGCACGTTCGGGTCCAGGGCCTCTTCCAGCATCTGGTTCAGCACCGCCACCGACGGCTGGGTGTCGGGGTCGTTGACGCCCCCGCCCTCGCCCGAGGCGGCTGCGGTCGCCGACGACACCGTCGGGACCTCTGGGACGTCGCTGTCGTCACTGCCACAGGCGGCAACCGATGCCACTGCCCCCGCAATCAACGCGGCGGTCACGATCTTCGGAAACTTCACCGAACATTCCCCTCACTAGTCGTTCGTCCGGTCTGCGTGTTCGTCTCGCAGATCCCGGTGGATTCTGGACGCTCATCCCCTGCGGGGCCGCCAAAACTCCCACCACTATGCCAAACCGACGAGAACGCACCCAACATTCGATGCGGTTCGTCGCACGTCGGAAGCGCAACGGTCGGGAGGCGCCGTGGGTTCCCGGGCCCCGAGACAGTACGCCGCCCCGAGACCATACGCTTGGACACCATGACGGCCACCCGCATCGTCCTGATCTCGACCGGCGGCACGGTATCGGCCCGGACGACCGCCGACGGCGCGGTTCCGGCCCTGTCCGGGCACGACCTCCTCGGCACGGCCGACGGCGATCACCTCGCGTTCGACGAGGTCGAGGTGACCACGACGGATCTGATGTCCGTGGACAGCTCGGCGATGTCGGTCGCCGACCAGTTCGCGATTGCCGCCACGGTCCGTGACGCCCTCGCCGATCCCGCCGTCACCGGCGTCGTGGTGACCCACGGCACCGACACGATGGAGGAGAGCGCCTACCTCGTCGACCTGTTCCACACCGATGACCGTCCGGTGGTCTTCACCGGAGCGCAACACACCGCGGACTCGCCCACCGCAGACGGTCCGCGCAACATCGCCGATGCGATCCGGGCCGTCGCGACCGCCGACCACCGGGGTCGCGGCGTCCTCGTCGCGATGGGTGGCCGAATCCATTCGGCACGTGGGCTGTTCAAATCCTCCACCACCGCGCTCGAGGCGTTCGACACCGTTCACGACGCCATACCGAGGGTCGTCCTCGACGTAGCGCCACCGGCCACCGGTCACGTCCGAGTCGACTCCTTCGGCCTCTACCCCGGCGTGTCCCCGGGACTCATCGCGGCCGCGATGAGCCAGCACGCGGCGGGAATCGTGCTGGCGGGCACCGGTTCCGGGAACACCCACCCGGACATCACGGCCGAGGTGAGCGCGGCGGTCCGGGAGGGGATCGTGGTCGTGGTGTCCACCCGGGTGCCGTTCGGTCGGGTGGTGCCGACGTACGGGGGCGGCGGGGGTGGGGTCGATCTCGAGCGCGCGGGCGCCATCGTGTCGCGTTGGCTGCGTCCGCCGCAGGCCCGGATCGCGTTGTTGGCGTTGCTCTCCACCGGTGCCACGGCCGAGGAGGTCCGCGGCTTCTTCGCCCGGATCGACCCCTCCTGACCCTGCCGCGCTACGGTTCGGCGGATCAGTCGTCGTCCACTGTGGGACGGACGTCGGGCCACGCGAGGCTGGCGATGGGATCCGCGCGGGCAAGGGCCGGTTCGTCGACCGGGAACGTCACGGCCCGGCCGGGTCCGGTGGCCCGTGTCTCGAATCGCACCGTCACCACACCGTGCCCGCTGCCCTGCACCCAGCCGTGACCGTGTTCGGGGTGTGCCACGTCGGTCCCGGTCTCCCAGCGCGGGGCCGACGTTTCGTCCGGCGGTCCGGCGGTCGGCTCCGCCACGTCGGGTGCGGGACCCGCGGTGACGAACGCCGCCTCCACGTCGTCGACGTCGCCGACCTCGACGACGGCCTCATCGGGCCGGTCGTCCAGGTCGGTGAACAACGAGAACTGCTGCACCGCAGTCAGTCCCGAGTATCCGACGCCGACCAGTCGGATCGGTCCGATGCTGCGCGGATCGAGGGCCAACCGCTGGGCCGCCGTCGAGAGCACCGACAGTTCGCTGGTCGCCGCGGGCAGCGTCGTCGACCGGGTGAGGATCGAGAAATCCGAGCGCCGGAGTTTGAGCACCACGGTCCGCGCGCCCCGGCCGTCGGCGAGCAGCCGCCGGTGCGCGCCCTCGGCGGCGGCGTCGATGGCGGGCCGGAGTTCGTCGAGGTCGACGAGGTCGCGGGGAAAGGTCGATTCAGCGCTGATCTGCTTCGCCGATGCCCGTTCGGTGACCGGACGTTCATCGATGCCCTGGGCCAGACGATGCAGCGCCGGGCCGAGCGTGGCCCCCAGCACCGAGACGACCTCCAGGTCGGACATCGCGGCGAAGTCGCCGATCGTCTCGATGCCGAGCCGATGCAGCCGGTCACCGGAGACGGGACCGATCCCCCACAGCTTGCGCACGGGCAGCGCGTGCAGGAACGCGAGTTCACGGCTCGGTGGAATCGCCATAACCCCATCGGGTTTGGCGAGGCCAGACGCGATCTTCGCGATCTGCTTGCCACTGCCGAACCCGACCGACGCCGAGATGCCCACAGTGTCGCGGATTTGCTCACGGAGCCGTTCGGCGAACGCGGTCACGTCCTCGACGCCGGCGCCGGAGAGTTCCGCGGGCTCGCCGAACGCCTCGTCGAACGACAACATCTCGATCACCGGTATCGCATCCCGCACGAGCCGGAACACCCGGGCACTGACCACCCGGTACACCCCGCCTCGAGGCGGCAGCACCACGACTCCCGAGCCCACGAGTCGTCGCGCCTGGTGCATCGGCATCGCCGACCGGGCACCGAATGCGCGCGCCGCGTAGCTGGCACCGGCAACCACTCCCCTACCGCCAGTGCCGCCCACCAGCACCGGTCGGCCACGCAGGGTCGGGCGAGTCAGCTGCTCCACGGAAGCGAAGAACGCGTCCATGTCGAGATGCATCACCCACCGCGCACTGCGTTCGGTATCGGCGTGCCCGGGCTCGGCCTCGGGCGGGACGGCGGAGTCCACCCCCGCATCGTATGCGGCCGCAGATCGGCGATTCCTCAGCGGATCTCGAAGACGGGCAGGTCGTCGACGTGCCGGGCGAGGGTGGCATCGTCGGGCTCGGTACCCATCCCCTCGGGCAGGAACCGCTTGACCTCCCATCCCCATTTGTCGAGGTAGGCGCGGATGATCGGCGCGCGGTCGGCCGGTGCCACCTCGACCAGCCGGACCGACCGGCGACGACGGCCGCGGCGCAGCTTCGCCGCGTCGTTCACCCGGGCGTTGCGCGCCCATTGGGTGTTGCCGCGCGGCGAGACCAGGTACTCGCGGCCCTCGAACGGCATCGGGTTGACCGGGACGGTCTGGGGCGTGCCGGACTTGCGTCCGGTGACGGTCAGCGTCTGTGCGCCCGCAAGGTTCACCCCGCGTTCGACCAGCCATCGAGCGACCCGGTTGAAGGCGGCGTCCATTCCCTTGGGCCCGCGATAGTGCGGCTGAGCTGCGTGCATGATGAGTCCCCTTCGTGAGATCAGAATCGAGAGCACCGCTCTCGTTTTCTAGTGTGCGCGCCCCCGCGGGAAAATTCAAGAGCACTGCTCTCAGTTGTGCGACGATGTCCTCATGGCCACCACCACACGCGCCGCGAATCGGGCGGCGATGGAATCGGAGATCCGACGACTCGGCCGCGAGCACCTGCGCACCTACGGCGCCGCAGGCCTCTCACTCCGTGCGGTCGCCCGCGATCTCGGCGTGGTCTCCTCGGCGGTGTACCGCTATGTCCCGAGCCGCGACGACCTGCTCACGTTGCTACTGGTGGAGGCGTATTCCGACGTGGCGGACTCCGTCGAGCAGGCGATGGAAGCAGTCCCACCGGACCGTCATCGGGACCGCCTATACGCCGCAACCCGCGCACTGCGCGCCTGGGCAGTCGACGACCCCGCCCGGTGGGCACTCCTCTACGGAAGTCCCGTCCCGGGATACTCCGCCCCCGCCGAGCAGACCGTGGAGCCTGGCACCCGGGTGGTCGCGATGCTCATCGACGAGGTCGCTCGCGCCGAGGCCGACGGCGCACTGCAGTGCCGGCAGCAGGACCTGACCGCCGGCCTCCGCAGCGACCTCGCCACGATCCGGGACGAATTCGGCGTCGAACTCTCCGACGCCGCGCTCGTGGTGGCGACCACCCTGTGGTCGACCGCCATCGGTGCGGTCAGCCTCGAGGTGTTCGGCCAGTACGGCGCGAACACCTTCAGCGATCCGGCCGCGTTGTTCGACGTCGCCATCGAGCGCGCACTGGCTCCTCTCGCCGAGGCGCCCCGCGACTGAGCAACGTCGGTGCTCAGCGGGCGATCGGTCGCTCCGTCTCGATCCCGGTCAGCTTCTCCGGATTCCGGACGGCGAAGATGTCGTGCACCACCCCGTCCGCGAAGTCCAGTACGAACACGCCCTGCAGACGGCCGTCGAAGTAGATCCGCAGGCCGGGCAGGCTGTTGAAGATCCCGGCTTCGAGCCGGAAGTCGGGATGTATCGACCCGACCCGGTTGAAGCCCGACAGCAACCGCGCCACCGCGAGCGCGCCTTTGACCGGCCGCCGCACCGCCGTGGCCTTTCCGCCCGAATCGGCGGTGAAGACCACATCCGGCGACAGCAGGGTCATCAGCTGCTCGACATCGCCGGACGACGCGGCCGCCAGGAAGGCCTCGGTCACCTCGGCGGTACGCGCCGAGTCGACCGGCTCGAAGCGATGCCGGCGGGCGTGCACATGCTCCCGGGCGCGGTGTGCGGTCTGGCGCACCGCCGGCACGGACTTGCCGACCATGTCGGCGATCTCGTCGTGGGCGAACCCGAAGACCTCCCGGAGCACGAAGACGGCGCGCTCGTCGGGCCCCAGGCTCTCCAGCACGACCAGCATCGCCGTCGAGACCGATTCCGCGAGAACGACATCCTCGGAGGCGTCGCGCTCGTCGAGCAGGATCGGTTCGGGCAGCCACGGCCCGACGTACTCCTCGCGCCTGCGCACGGACGTGCGCAACATGTTGAGTGCCTGGCGGGTGACCACCTTGGCGAGATACGCCTTGCTGTCGGCGACGGCGTCGAGATCGACGTCGGCCCACCGCAGATAACTCTCCTGCAGCACGTCGTCGGCGTCGGTGGCCGAACCGAGGATCTCGTAGGCGACGGTGAACAGCAGTGGCCGCAGTTCGGTGAACCGTTCGACGTGCGCGTCGGTACCGGCCGTCATCCGGTCGCCTCCAGGCGCGGTGGCTCAGCGAGTTCGCGTGGCCGGCCGAACGACGGCGTGACACCCGGATGACGCCCTTCCAGGCGCAGGCTCAGGATGACGCCGCGGCACACGAGTTCCTTGATCGCAGCGGCGGTACGGCCGGTGATCGCGGTCTCGAGCGGGCTGTCGTCACGTCGCGTCGGCTGGACGACGGCGGCGTGGCGACCCAGGGAGGTGCATTGGCCTAGGAACGCGAGTGCGACGGGTTTCGGCAGCGCACCGGCCAGTCGCGCACGGACGGTGTCGGCGGCGTGCGGTCCGAGCTGATTGGCCGCCTGGCAACTCATCCGGAACGGTTGCCCCGACGGCGCCACGGAATCCCCGGCACCGACGATGCGCGGATCGTCGACACTGGTGAGTGCCTCGTCGGTGACCAGTCGCCCGATCCGGTCGGTGGTCAGGCCGCTCTTCGCGGCGAGGTCCGGCGCCCCGAACCCGGCGGCCACGACCGTGGTCGCACTCGGCAGTATCGCGGTGGACTCACCGGTGGACACCGTCACGGTGTCGGGGCCGATGCTGTGCACCCGGTGGTCTTCCATGATCTCGACGCCCAGCTTGGTCAGCCGTCGGCGGGTGGCGCGTCGCGCGCGCTGCCCGAACGACGGGGCGAGCACGCCGCGGCACACCAATCGAACCGGCCGTCCGGCGTCCGCGAGCTCGGCGGCCGTCTCGATCCCGGTGAGTCCGCCGCCGATGACGGTGACCGACGCATCGTCGGCGAGGTCGGCCAGCCGGGCACGCAGTCGCTCGGCGGTCTCCCATTCACCGATCGGATAGCCGTGTTCGGCCGCACCCGGAATCGTGTTCGCGGACAACGCGGTCGAGCCGACGGCGTAGACCAGATGGTCGTAGTCGAGCGTTTCACCGCCGGCAAGCTCGACCCGGCCGCCGGCCACGTCGATGCGGGCGGCAGAGTCGACGACCAGACGCACGTCGGGACCGAGCACCTGGTCGAAATCGCGCTCGGCCTCCCCGGTTCCGGTGGCCCACTGATGCAGCCGGATGCGATGGACGAAATTCGGCCGCGGGTTGACCAGCACCACGTCGGGTGCCGGTTCGGTACCTGCGCCCGCGATCCGGTTGGCGGCCATGGTCCCGGCGTAGCCTCCGCCGAGGACGACGACCCGCGGGCGTCGAGTGGTCTTCATGGGTTGCTCCTCTCGAAAAAGGTGGACAACCTCTCAGACACCGTACGCCCGCGGGACGTGACAGCGAGTGACTCAGATCACACTCAGGCGCGCGCCACCTTCGTGACGTCCGCGGTGATCCCGTCGCCGAGTTCGACGCCACCCGCCGCACCGGCTTCCGCGTCCACGACGTCGAAGGAGACCGCGAGAATCTCACCGGCGATCAGATCGGCGTGCGTGCGTGCCCAGTCGGCGCGGTTCGCCGGCACCACGAGTCGGACGCCGATCCGATCGGAGACGTCGAGACCGAGAGTGCGCCTGGCGTCCTGCAGTTCGCGGATGCGGTCCTTGGCCCAACCCTCGGCCTCGAGTTCCGGGGTGACGGCGGTGTCGAGGACGACCAGGCCGCGGCCACCCGGCAGTTCCGCGGTCGAGTCCGGCTCCACGGCGACGAGGCGGCGGGTGTATTCACCGTCGTGTAGTTCGATACCGCCGGCGATGACGACCTCGCTTCCGTCGGCTCCTGCACCGACTGTCCAATCCCCGCTCTTGACGGCCTTGATGGCGGCCTGGACATCCTTGCCCAGGCGCGGTCCGGCGGCACGCGCGTTGACCGCGATCTCGTAGCGCCCGTAGGCATCCGCGTCCGTGGCCAGTGACACCGACTTCACGTTCATCTCGTCGGCGATCAGGTCCCGATACGGCGTGAGCTGTTCGGCCGTCGGCGACGCGACGGTCAGACCCGGTAGCGGCAACCGCACTCGCAGTTTGTTGGCCTTGCGCACGCTGGATGCGACCGAGCAGACCTCCTGCACCTCGTCCATGGCCGCTACCAATGCGGTGTCCGCGGGCAGGTCGTCGGCCGCGGGCCAGTCCGTCAGGTGCACCGACCGGCCACCGGTCAGACCGCGCCAGATCGCCTCGGTGGCCAGCGGTAGCAGCGGAGCGGCCAGGCGAGCGGCCACCTCCAGCACCGTGTAGAGGGTGTCGAACGCGTCCGGATCGTCGTCCTGCCCGGCCCAGAACCGAGCCCGGGAGCGGCGTACGTACCAGTTGGTCAACGACTCGACGAACTCCCGGAACGCCTCGCAGGCACCGGCGATGTCGAAGGTGTCGAGTGCCTCGGTCATCGTGTCCCGGGTGACCGCGAGCTTGGCCAGGATGTAGCGGTCGAGGACGTGCGTGGAGTCCGTCCGCCACGTCGCGGGTCGCTCGGCGTAGAGCTGCAGGAAGCTGTAGGCGTTCCACAGCGGCAGTAGCGCCTGGCGAACTCCTTCCCGGATACCGCGTTCGGTGACCACGAGGTTGCCACCACGCAGCACCGGCGATGCCATCAGGAACCAGCGCATGGCATCGGAGCCGTCGCGATCGAACACCTCGTTGACGTCGGGGTAGTTGCGCTTGGACTTCGACATCTTCTGACCGTCGTCGCCGAGCACGATCCCGTGGGCGATGACGCTCTTGAACGCCGGCCGGTCGAACAGTGCGGTGGCCAGCACGTGCAGGTTGTAGAACCAGCCGCGACTCTGCCCGTTGTACTCGACGATGAAGTCGCCCGGGTTGTGCGGCACATCGCCCGAGTCGCTGTTGCCGTCGAACCAGTCGGCGTTCTCGAACGGATAGTGCACCTGCGCGAACGGCATCGATCCCGACTCGAACCAGCAGTCGAACACCTCCGGCACCCGGCGCATGGTGGAGTTGCCGGTCGGGTCATCGGGATTGGGACGCGTCAGCTCGTCGATGTAGGGCCGGTGCAGATTGTCCGGCCGGACGCCGAAGTCACGTTCGAGCTCGTCGAGGGAACCGTAGACGTCAGTGCGCGGGTGCTCCGGGTCGTCGGAGATCCACACCGGGATCGGCGCGCCCCAGAAGCGATTCCGGCTGATGTTCCAGTCACGCGCCCCTTCGAGCCACTTGCCGAACTGGCCGTCCCGGATGTGTTCGGGCGACCAGGTGATCTGCTTGTTCAGCTCGAGCATCCGCTCCTTGATCGGGGTCACGGCGACGAACCATGACGGAACGGCCATGTAGATCAACGGCTTTCCCGATCGCCACGAATGGGGATAGGAGTGCTCGATGGTGTCGTGCCGCAGGATCTTGCCGATGGCCTTCAGGTCTTTGATGATCGCCGGATTGGCGTCGAACACCATCTGGCCCTCATAGGGCGGCACCTGCGCGGTGAACCGGCCGCCCGGATCCAGCGGCTGCACGACCTCGATGCCGTTGGCCATTGCGAGGTCCATGTCCTCCTCGCCGAACGCCGGCGCGAGGTGGACGACGCCGGTGCCGCTGTCGGTGGTCACGTAGTCACCGAGCAGCACCCGGTGCGCGTTGGGATGACCGACGAAGAAGTCGAATGGCGGCAGGTAGGACATTCCCTCCAGATCCGCGCCGCCGTAGCTGCCGAGGATCTCGGGCTCGACGATCTCCTTGGCATAGCCTGCCAGCAGCGCCTTCGCGAGCAGGTACTCCTGGCCGTCGGCCGCACGGACGTGTACGTACTCGACATCCGGGTTGACCGCGATCGCCAGGTTGGACGGCAGCGTCCACGGCGTGGTGGTCCAGATCAGTGCGTTGACGCCGTCGAGTTCGGGGTGGGCATCGGTGCCGACGAGCGGCATCCGCACGGTGACGGCCGGGTCCTGACGCATCCGGTAGGCGTCGTCGAGCTTGGACTCCTGGTTGCTCAGTGGCGTCTGCTCGTACCAGCTGTAGGGCAGCACCCGATAACCCTGGTAGACCAGACCCTTGTCGTGGAGACGTTTGAACGCCCACATGACCGACTCCATGAAGTCAAGATCGAGCGTCTTGTAGTCGTTGTCGAAGTCCACCCACCGGGCCTGGCGGGTGACGTAGTCACGCCACTCACCGGTGTAGCGCAGCACCGAGTCACGGCAATAGTCGTTGAACTTCTCCATGCCCATCGACTCGATCTGCGACTTGTCGGTGATGCCGAGCTGACGCTCCGCCTCGAGTTCGGCGGGCAGACCGTGGGTGTCCCAACCGAAGCGACGCTCCACGCGCTTGCCGCGCATCGTCTGGTACCGCGGTACCAGATCCTTGACGTAACCGGTGAGCAGATGCCCGTAGTGAGGCAGGCCGTTGGCGAACGGCGGGCCGTCGTAGAAGACGAACTCCTCGGCGTCGGCCCGGTTCTCGATGGAAGCGGCGAAGGTGTCGTCGCCGGCCCAGTAGGCCAGAACATGCTGCTCGACGTCCGGGAAGGACGGAGCGCTGCGACCGCCGCCGGCGGTCATGTCGACGACGGGATAGACGCGGGCGTCGGCGGACGTATCCACCTGCGGGGCCTCGGTTCGGGCGGTGTCGGCCATGATGCTTCTCCTCGTGCCTGGCATGTGCGCAACTGCTCTGGCACGGGGACGCTCACCGGCTGATTCGACAATCATCCGATCCGCGCGGTACCACCCCGCTTGCGGTGAACGCCTACTGAGCCGTTCACCGCCACTCACCGGCCCGCGATGCGGCGCGAGCCCACGGCTGTCACGGGCCGCTCCCGCCCGGTTCTACTGAGAACCTGCCACGCTGCGGTGTCGGTCCCGTTCTTCCGAGTGCTCCCCGGTGATGGCCGGATCCACGCAGCAACGAGTGTAGCCGTCACCGGCCGCGCACGACGAATCGCTGGTGCGACCGGCGGGGCCGAACGCCGAGGTGACGGCGGCGTGGACCCGACCGCGGTCAGTCGAGCGGCGGGCGCCAGTTGGGATCCAACGGATCGAACCGTGCCCGGCGCTGCTCCCGTGGCTCGTCCGACGCATCGGATTCCTGGCCGTGAGTCGGCGACGTGGACGACGCGGACGGGGATGGCGAAGAAGACGATGGCGAGGAAGACGATCGCGAGGACGGGAAGGACTCCGTGACGTCGTCGTCGTGACGGCCGGCACCACCGGTGGATGCACCGTTGGTCCCGGGTGCCGGCTGCGGCGCGGGATAACCGCCCACCGACCTCAGATAGTCGTCATAACCACCGTCTCGACCGACCCCGGCTTGTGGCGGCGGTTGCGGCGGTTGCCCGTGGCGGCCGACTCCCGGCGGACCCGGCGGCGGGACCGGACTCTGCGGGGTCGGCGCTGCGGCTGACCCGTACTGCGACGGCGGTATCGGTGACTGGGGTGTCGGTGCCTGGGGTGTCGGTGACGGGGGCACCGGTGACTCGGGTGTCGGCGACTGGGGCACCGACGAATGCGGCCGGGCGACCGGCTCGTTGTCGATGCGACGATCGGCCGGGGTGCCCCGGTCACCCGACTCGCCGTCCGGCGTCTGCCTTTCGGCCTGATCAGAGTCGACGAAGTCGGCCAGTGTGGGCTCGTCGTCGCCGCGGCGCCCGGCCCCGACCACATCTGCGATCAGGAAGCCGAGGCCCGCCAGACAAACCACGATGCATGAGATCGCCAGCCATACGGTGCCGGTGATCAGGCCCAACACCAGCAACACGAACCCCACGAGCGTCGCCGCGAGGGCCAGTGTCAACACCAGAAACCTCCCGCTGGTCCCGGATCAGCTCGGGGAGTAGCTGGTGAAACCACCGTTGCCGGGATCTGATGAGAACGAATCGGACCGACCACCCTCGACCGGAGCGGCGCTACCGCGCTGCTGCAGTTCCTCGAGCTGGGACTCCAGGTAGGTCTTGAGACGGGTGCGGTACTCGCGTTCGAAGGTCTTCAGCTGCTCGATCCGACCCTCGAGCACGGTGCGCTGCTGATTGATCGTGCCCATGATCTCGCTGTGCTTGCGCTCGGCGTCGCTCTGCAGCGCGTCGGCGCGCTCCTGGGCCTGGCGGACCTGGGCCTCCGAGCGGGTCTGCGAGTCGGCGAGGATGGCCTCCGACCGCTGTCGGGCATCCGACAACAGGGCGTCTGCCTTGGACTGCGCCTCCGACACCATGGCGTCGGCACGCGAACGCGCGTCGGCGACCAGCGAATCCGCCTCTTGACGAGACGTCGAGGTCAACCGGTCCGCGGTGTCCTGGGCCAAGGCCAACACCCGCGCCGCGCGCACGTTCGCATCGTCGTCGCTGAACTCGGGCTGCGGTGCGGCCGCAGGGGCCGGCGCCTCGGCGACCGGGGCCGAGGCGAACACCTGGGTCCGCTCCTCGGCCGACGGCGCGGCGGCCGACTCGGCGGCGGGTGCGCCCGACCGTGCGTCGGCGAGGTCGCCCTCGAGCTCGTCGACGCGCTGCTTCAGGTCGCCGTTCTCCTCGATGAGTCGCGCCAGTTCGGCCTCGACAAAGTCGAGGAACTGATCAACTTCATCCTCGTTGTAGCCGCGTTTACCGATAGGCGGTTTGCTGAACGCGACGTTGTGCACATCAGCTGGTGTCAGCCGCATGTCGGTTCCCCTCATTTGTCAGTCGAACTGTCTGTATTTGGTAGGCCGGATCAAGCCCGTATTCAGTTGGCAGCATCACCCGCTCGACGACCGTCTCAGCCAGTGTTCGACACTCGCTGCTCTCCACATCGAGAGTCATGGGTCTGCACAGTCTTTGCTACAGGCTGTCACTGTTTATTCATACCAGTCCACTGGGTAACTGGCGTCAAATCCTGTCACACGAGAACCGTTCGTAGCAGACGATCGATACTGTCTCGCAATCGAACGGTCACTCGATGATGACACTCAACGGTAAACCACTGCGGGCCAATGGTCACGAAGTGGTCACGGTTGGCGTGTCGGAAACGACGAGTCAGCGGGCGCCAAGCGGAGTTGCAGAACTCACCCGAGCCCGACCAGAGCCGAGGCCGAACTGCGACTGAGCGAACTGACCACCTGCATCGCGATGAGCACCACGATCATCACGATCATCAGAGACAGATCCAGGCGCACCGGCCCCAGCGGGATTGGCGGCAACACGCGACGCAGAGCACGGATCGGCGGATCGGTCGCGGTGAACACGATCTCGATGACCACCACCGCCACACCGGTGGGTCGCCATTCACGCGCAAACGACCGGACCAGCTCCACGACGAGTCGCGCGAGCAGCAGCAGCCAGTAGATGAACAGGACGTAGTACAGAACCTGGAACAGAATCGTCACGACTCAAGGTTGCCTGATATGTCGCACCCGCGCCGCAGCCCCCCGTTGACCGGCGTCGGAGCGCATGTGGTGGCGAGTGCGAGCGCGGATCAGGAGTGGTTGTAGAAGCCGGTCTCGGCGATCTTGCGTCGATCCTCCGGCGAGACGTCGACGTCGGCGGGCGAGAGCAGGAACACCTTGGTGGCCACCTTGTCGAAGGAACCCCGAAGCGCGAACGCCAATCCGGCGGCGAAGTCGACGAGCCGCTTGGCGTCGTCGTTGCTCATGTCGACGAGATCCATGATCACCGGGTTGCCATCGCGGAACCGCTCACCGATCGTGCGGGCCTCACCGTAGTCCGAGGGCCGCAGCGTGGTGATCTTGTGCAGGGGCCCGTCGGCGAAGACCCGCTCGAGCTCGGCGCGCTGATCGGAACCCGCGGCCGAACGCGCGACCCCGGCGGTGCGCATCCCCGATCGCTGCAACGGTTCGAGTCGATGCGGAGCCCGCATCCGATCGACCGGCTCGCCTCCGTGCCGCCCCCCGGCATAGGCGTACTCCGGGACCGGCTCGAAACCCGCGTCATAGCCGTTGGGGTCGTAGCCGGCAGGCGCGAAGCCATGTGGTTCGAACTCCCCGGGAAAGCGTCGGTCGTCGACGTAGGCGAAGTCGGAGTCGCGGGGACCGTCGCGGAAGCCGGGTTCGCGATAGCTCGCGTCACCGTAGTACTCGTCCCGATAGGAACGTCCACCGCGAACGGGACCACCCGGCTCCTCCAGGTAGTCGTCTTCGTAGTCACCCGGAGGCACCATGCCGAAATATGCCTTGAACTTCTGCATCGTGGTCATAGCTGGCCTCTCTGTCGTCCAACGCTGCCGGGGAGCAGTGCAGTGGTGCAGTTGTTGATCTTGGTTTCGTTGGTTCTCGTGTGACCAATGTGATTACTGAGAGACTAACGGCCGCGGTCCCATGATCGCGGTACCGACACGCACGCATGTCGATCCGTGCGCCACCGCTTCCTCGAGGTCACCCGACATGCCGGCAGAGAGCTCCCGGGCGTCGGGATGGTCGGACACGAACGCGGCGTGGATCTCCTGCGCGCGGGCCATCCATCGCTGCGCTGCACCGTCCACCGGCGCGATCACCATCAGCCCCTGCAGGGTCAGTCCATGAGCGCCCCGGACGTGTTCGGCCAGCTCCGGCAGCTCCTCCACCGTGACCCCGCCGCGGTGCGGATCACCATCGAGACTGACCTGGAGCAGGATGCCGAGGTCCGCGCTGCGCGAACCGGTGTCGCAGGCCTCCTCGACCCCAGACGACAGGGCGTCGACGACCTTTGCGCGATCGACCGAGTGCACCGTTCGCGCCCACCGCGCAACGGATTTCGCTTTCTTCGACTGAACACTGCCGATCATGTCGAACTCGGCGGCCGCCACCGCGGCGTCGGTCGCGTCGGCCTGCCGGAGTTCGGCGATCTTGCGGCCCGCCTCGGGCTCGCGCGACTCGCCGAAGGTCCGCACCCCGAGGCCGATCAGGTGGCGGACATCTGCAGCCGGGAAGAACTTCGTGACCACCAGCAATTGCACGTCACCGGGACTGCGTCCGGCGGCCGCGACCGCGGCATCGAGTCGCTCGCGAGCGGCCGTGTACCCGCGCGCCAGCTCCGCTCGCCGCGCGTCTGACTCAGGTGGGGTCATCGCCGTTCCCGGGCGCGACCGGATCGATCCAGATCACCGACGCCAACCGGCCCGTCGGGGCGCCCCGCCGGTGACTGAAGAGCTCGGGGTCCTCGATCGTGCAACGCGGATCGGCAGCCACTGCGGCAACTCCGGCCGCGAGCAACTGCCGTCGCAATCCGGCGCGCAAGTCCAGTCCACTGGTCCCCTTCTCGGTGACACATGCACTGCCCGGGAGATGCTCTTCGACATCTCGCTGCATAGGGGCCGGCACCTCGTAGTGCCGCCCGCTGGCGGCCGGTCCGAGCAGTGCCCCCATCCGTTCCGGGCGAGCACCGAGCCGAATCATCTCGCGCAGCGTCGCGGGCACGATCCCCACTCGGGCGCCGACCCGTCCGGCATGGATTCCCGCGATCACGCCTGCCTCGTCATCGGAGAGCAGCACCGGGACGCAGTCGGCCGACAGCACCGCCAGCGCCAGCCCCGGCTCCGTGGTGACGAGCGCATCGGTGGCCGGGACCGGTTCGTCGACCGGCCCGGTGACGACCGTGACGTTGCGGCTGTGGATCTGCTCCATCCAGACGATCCGCCCCGGTGCCAGACCGATCTGCTCGGCCAGCCGAGCGCGATTGTTGGCGACTGACTTCGGATCATCCCCCACGTGGTCGCCCAGGTTGAACGAATCGTAGGGCGCCACCGAGACGCCGCCGGAGCGACTGGTGACCACTCGGCGTACCCGCACAGCGCGGCTCAGCGCTTCATGAACGACGGCACGTCGACGTCGTCATCGTCGAGGGTGACGTTGTTGCGGCGCGGCCGCTCGGGCTGCTCCTCGGTGAACGGATCCCCCGACCCGGTCGGCATCTTGCCGAACAGCGGGTCGTTGTCCTTCGACGGGGACGCCACGGACCCGGCCTGACCGGACCCGACCGTCGACTTGCCTGCCGCTGCCGGGACGTCGGTGCGCTTGCGCGGTGCGCCGCCGTCGAATCCGGCCGCGATCACCGTGACGCGGACCTCGTCGCCGAGGTTGTCGTCGATGACCGTGCCGAAGATGATGTTGGCGTCCTCGTGGGCCGCCTCCTGCACCTGCGTGGCGGCGTTGTGGATCTCGAACAGTCCGAGGTCACTGCCACCGGCGATCGAGATGAGCACTCCGCGAGCACCTTCCATCGACGCCTCGAGCAGCGGCGAGTTGATGGCCGCCTCGGCGGCCTTCTTCGCCCGGTCCTCACCACGGGACGACCCGATACCCATCAACGCGCTGCCGGCGTCACTCATCACGCCCTTGACGTCGGCGAAGTCGACGTTGATCAGACCGGGGGTGGTGATCAGATCTGTGATGCCCTGAACACCGTTGAGCAGTACCTCGTCTGCGCTGCGGAACGCGTCCATCAGGCTGACCTGCGCGTCACCGAGCTGCAGCAGCCGATCGTTGGGGATCACGATCAGGGTGTCACAGGACTCCCGCAGGGCAGTGATGCCCGCTTCGGCCTGACCGCCACGACGCTTGCCCTCGAAGGAGAACGGCCGGGTGACCACGCCCACGGTGAGGGCGCCGAGTTTGCGAGCGATGGACGCGACCACCGGCGCACCACCGGTGCCGGTGCCACCGCCCTCCCCCGCGGTCACGAAGACCATGTCCGCGCCCTTGAGGAGTTCCTCGATCTCGTCGCGGGCGTCCTCGGCGGCACGGCGTCCGACCTCGGGATCGGCACCCGCGCCGAGACCACGGGTCGAGTCACGTCCGACGTCGAGCTTGACGTCGGCGTCACTCATCAGCAGGGCCTGCGCGTCGGTGTTGATCGCAATGAACTCAACACCTTTCAGCCCCTGCTCGATCATTCGGTTGACGGCATTGACGCCGCCGCCGCCGATGCCGACGACCTTGATCACGGCCAGGTAGTTGTGCGGTGGCGTCATGTGCCCGCCTTCCTCGTTCGATCCGAAACCCTAAACCTGAACCATAGATTTAGAGTTATGTCAAGTAGTTGGATGTTGGGGATGACGCTAGGCATCCGATGGCCGGGCCGCCAGCAAGCGCGCGGCGTGTCGCGAACTTGACCGGCATTTTTTGCTCAACCCAGTGATTCGGATGCGCCGCGCCACGGAATCACTTGAACGCGGGAAACTCCGGACTCGAGACGTTGTACGTGGAAGCGGGGCGCGTGAGGATGGCGGTGAGGGTGCGGGCCTTCTCCGCGCCGCGTTCGCTGTCCCCCCACACGACGGTCTTGTCACCCTTCAACGTGAACTGGATGTCGACCGGCGACGACGCCGTGACCGCGACGAGTTGACCGAAGATGGATTCCGGGAGTTCATGGACCGCACGCAGGGTGGCCACCGTGGTGGGGTCGCTGGGACCCGGGTTGGGTGTGGAGAACTCGGGCAAAGCGTTCACCTCAGGTGGCACACCGGTCGTGCTGTCGTAGGTCAGGTAACCGACCCCGGACCGGTCGAGCACGTGGACCTTCTGCCCATCGGTCACCTTGACCACCGGCTGACGCTCCACCACGGTGATGGTCAACGACGACGGGTAGCTGCGCTGCACCCGCACCGACTCGATGGACGGGATCGCCGCGATGCGCTGCGCGACAGCCGCGGTGTCGACCTGTAGCAGCGGAGTCCCGTCGGCCACGTCGGCGGCACCCACGATCTGATCTGCCGGCACCGCCTGGTTGTCTCGGACATCCGTCGAGCGGACGGCCATCAGCGGGGTGTAGTAGGCGATGAGCCCGAGCCCCACCACCACCACGATGACCGCCAGGGTGCCCAGCAGCAATCGTGGGCGAGGAAGAGTACGCCCGGTGCGTGCCCCGGGGGTGGTCACGGTGGGGATCCCGCGGCGTCAGCAGGTGCCGGCCCGCTCACGGTCGGCGGCATCTGTGCCTCGGCGCCGGGAGCGCGGCGCAGTTCGGCGAGGATCTCGGGCCCCTGCATGGTGATGTCGCCGGCGCCGAGTGTCAGCACGACGTCGCCAGGTTTGACCCGATCGACGACGAGCTGCGCCAACGTCGAGAGATCCGGCACGAAGAACGCCGGTCGGTGCACCCGATCGGCGATCGTCGCGCCGCTCACACCGGGGATCGGTTCTTCCCGGGCCCCGTACACATCGGCGATCACCACCTCGTCGGCGAGGTCGAGAGCCGCCGCGAACTCGTCGGCGAACTCACTTGTGCGCGAGTAGAGATGGGGCTGAAAGACCGCGATCACCCGGCCACCGTCGTCGCCACCCGGCGCTTCGACCGCCTCGGCGGCTCTGGTCTCGACGGCCTGCCGTGCCGCGGTGAGCACGGCCCGTACCTCCGTCGGGTGATGCGCGTAGTCGTCGTACACCTCGACGCCGCCGGCGCGGCCACGCAACTCGAAGCGCCGATGCACACCACTGAACGCCGCCACCCCGTCGATGACCGACGACAGCGCACTGCCGGTCACCCGACAGGCGACGGCGGCACCGATGCAGTTGAGCGCCATGTGCTTACCGGGCACCGTCAACTGCATATCGCGTTCGGCGGTGGGCTCTGCCACCGGCGCACCGAACCGCACCCGGGCCAGTCCGCCGGCACCGCGCGGCGACCAGGACACCAGCTCGGCGACATTCGACACCGACGGCGCGAGTGCGGCGTGACGACCCTCGCCATAGCCGAGGACGGCGACGCCGCGTTCGGCAAGCCCATCGGCACATCGTCCCGCGAAGGCCGCTGCGCCCTCGTCGTCAAGGCACACCACCAGCGACCCACCCGGCCGAATCCGCTCGGCGAAGGCATCGAAAACCTGCACATAGGCTTCCCGGGTCCCGAAGAAGTCGAGATGATCCGCCTCGATGTTGGTGACCACCGCAACATCGGGTTCGTACTCGAGCAGGGATCCGTCACTCTCGTCGGCCTCCGCGACGAAGATCGGGCCGCTGCCGTGGTGGGCGTTGGTGCCTGACTCGTTCAGCTCGCCGCCCACCGCGAACGACGGGTCCTGACCGCAGTGCTGCAGGGCCACCACGGCGATCGACGTGGTCGAGGTCTTGCCGTGGGTGCCCGCGATCAACACCGTGCGGTAACCGGCCATCAGCTGCGCGAGGACATGCGGACGCAGCAGGATGGGGATGCCGCGTGAGCGCGCCGCGACCAGCTCCGGATTCGTCTTCGGGATCGCGGCGTGGGTGGTGACCACGGCGGTGGGCCCGCCGGGCAGCTGATCGAGCGCCGACGGATCGTGGCCGACCTGGATCCGGGCGCCCCGGGTGCGCAGGGCGAGGATGCCGCGACTGTTCTTCGCGTCCGATCCCGACACCTGACCGCCGCGGGCCAGCAGGATTCGGGCGAGCCCACTCATCCCGGCGCCGCCGATCCCGACCATGTGCACTCGCCGCAGCATCTCCGGCAGGTCGCCGACGGGGGCGATCGGTCCGCTGCTCATCGTCTCACCTCCGCAGCCGAGCGCCGGCGAGCGCCGCCGGTCACGTCCAGTCCTCTGCTCATTGTCACCGTTCGTCCGGTGATGCGGGCGAACGAAACGCGGTTCGCAGACGCGCCCGGTACGAACCCGAGCGACGGCGGGCGGCGAGCTCGAGCGCTGCGGTCGCGACGGCGTCGGCTGCATCGCGGTGGCCGGTACGGCCGGCCGCGGTCGACATCGCCGACAGCCGATCGGTGTCGGCGAGCATGGCCGGCACCTCGCGGGCAACCCAGTCCGACGTCAGGTCGACATCGTCGACCAATACCCCACCGCCGCCGTCGACGACGGGCAGGGCGTTGAGTCGCTGTTCCCCGTTCCCGTGGGGCAAGGGGACGTAGATCGCGGGCAGGCCGGTCGCCGATATCTCCGCGACGGTCATCGCGCCGGACCGGCACATCACCAGATCGGCGGCGGCGTAGGCGAGGTCCATCCGTTTGAGGTAGCCCACCCCGCGATAGGGCGGCGCCCCCGGCGGCGAGACCGGAGAGATCGAGTTCTTCGGCCCGTAGGCGTGCAGGACACCGATACCGGCGTCACCCAACGCCCCGGCCGCGCCGGCGACCGCGTCGTTGAGTCGCTGGGCGCCTTGTGAGCCGCCGAAGACGAGCAGCGTCGGCGCATCGGCGTCGAGACCGAAATAGTGACGAGCCTTGGCGCGCAGCCCGGGACGGTCGAGTTCGGTGATGACCCCGCGTACCGGGATGCCCACGACCTCGGCCTCGAGACCGGAGCCGGCCACCGCGGCCATCACCCGATCGGCGAACCGGGCGCCGACCTTGTTCGCGATCCCGGCACTCGCATTGGCCTCGTGGATGATGATGGGCAGCCGGCTGCGGCCCCGCACCCGCATGCGGGCCGCGAGGTACGCGGGCAGCGACACGTAGCCGCCGAACCCGATCACCACGTCGGCGCCGACCGCGGCCAGCACCGATCGGGTCGCCGAGACCGCACCGACCAGCCGCGCAGGCGTCTTGGCCAGTTCCATCCCGGGCTTGCGCGGCAATGGCACCGGCGGAATGAGTTCGAGTTGGTAGCCCCGTTCGGGGACCAGCGTCGTCTCCAGACCACGGGTGGTGCCCAGCGCCGTCACCTGAGCCGTGGGGTCCAGCCGGGTCACCGCGTCCGCCACGGCGAGAGCCGGTTCGATGTGTCCGGCCGTCCCGCCTCCGGCCACCACCACCGACAGTGGTCGATCCGACCGCGACCGACCTCGCTCAGCACTCACCGCTGCCCACTCCATTCACGTTCACGTCGTCGTTCGCCGGTGCCCCCGCGGTCCGGCCCCACGGTCGGTGCCGCGACACGTCGACCGACAGCGGGGTCTCGACCGGTGTCAGCGACGGGCGCCGGGGCCGCGTCGCGCCGATGCCCACGGGCCGGCCGATCCCGACCGGCTGCCCCACGCGTTAGCCGCGCCGGCACCGTCGGCTCCCCGACGGTTCGGCCCACCGCGCGTGCGTGGGCCGGCCGATGCGCGATCACCGCTGCCGCGGCTGCCGGAATACCCCGTACGGTAGTCGACCCGGACGGCGGAGGTGCGCGGTGCCCGGCTGCGTCCCGCCTGACGCCGATCGGCCGGGGCGCCGGGCTCGGGCACACCGCCGGGCCGCAACCGCGACCAGACCGTCGCACCCGCGGTCGCCGACGGCGTTCGACGGGCCCGCTCGGGCCGCTGCCGGTCGAGCCGGTCGCGCAGTGCGTCGGCACGACTGGGCCGGTACGGCACCGGAGCGGGCACCCGCAGCCATCTCCCGAACCTGCCACGTTCGCCGCCGGCGAGCGCCGCCACCGCCTCGGGTTCGTGTCGCGCGGCGTTGGCCAGCAGGCCCAGCATCGCGAGCACGGTCAACGTCGATGTACCGCCGGCCGAGAGCAGAGGCAGCTGAATACCGGTCACCGGCAACAACCCGATGACGTAGCCGATGTTGATGAACGCCTGCGCGGTGATCAGCACGGTGACGGTGGCCGTCATCAGACGTAGGAACGGGTCCACCGATCGCGCCGCGATCCGGAAGCCGATGAAGGCCAGGATCGCGAACAGGAGCACCACCAGCAATCCGCCGACCAGTCCGAGTTCCTCACCGATGATCGCGAAGATGAAGTCGTTGTGGGCATTGGGCAGATAGTTCCATTTGGCACGGCTCTGTCCGAGTCCGACGCCGAAGACCCCACCGTTGGCCAGGGCGAACGTCGCCTGGCGGGCTTGATAGCCTGCGCCCTGCGGGTCGTCGATGCTGCCGAGGAAGCTCATCACTCGCTGCGACCGGTAGCCCTCGACCAACGCCAGCACCACCGCCAGCGCGGCGCCGACGGCGGCAAAGGAGAGAAACACCTTCACCGGCAGGCCGGCGAACCACAGCAACGCACCGACGATGATCGCGATGGTGATGGTGGTGGACAGATTCGGTTCCAGGATGATCAACACACAGATCAGCAATGACACCGGCAGCAGCGGGATGAGCAGTTCCTTCAGCGATGCGTTCTCCCGGCGCCGCGACGCGAGCAGGTGGGCACCCCAGACACAGAGCGCCACCTTGACCAGCTCCGAGGGCTGCACCGACAAACCGCCCACGACGAACCAGCGCCGGGCACCCTGGCTCAGCGTACCGATACCCGGGACGAGCACGAGCGCAAGCAGGACCGTGGTGATCACGATCAGCGGTGCGGCCACTCGACGCAGCAGCCGCACCGGTAGCCGCACCATCACGTAGAAGCCGAACAGACCCAGCAGCGCGAAGATGACCTGTGTCGCGAACAGCCCGTAGGCCGATCCCTGCTTCGAATAGCCCTCCACCGAGGAGGCCGAGAGCACCATCACCAGACCGAACGCGGTCAACAGGAACGCGATGGTCAGGATCAGGTGGTACGACGCCAACGGTCGCGAGAGCAGATTGCGGATGGCCTCGACCACGGCGGCCGGCCAGGAGCCCTCGAACGTCGACCGGGAATCGGATCGTGTCGTCGACTCGGATCGACCGGCCGACGACGCCTGCTCGGTCGGCGAGCTCACTGCGACGACCCGCCCGCCCGTCGGGCGTCTGGCAACGCCCGGGCCGCGTCGGCGAAGGCATCGCCGCGGGCACCGTATCCGGCGAACATGTCCAGCGATGCGGCTGCCGGCGCCAGCAGGACCGCGTCCGGGCGATCGTCGGCACGTGTCGCGAGGTGGGTGGCCACCTCGACCGCGCGGGTCATCACCGCGCCCGCGGGCTCGACCGACCCTCCGAAGGGGCGAGAATCCGCCGTGATGATCGCCGGGAAATCCGCGGTGCGGTCGCTCACCGGGGTCGCAGAAGCGTGCTGAACGGTCACCCGCCCATCGTCCCCTGTGAACACTGTGACTGCTGGGACTTCTGGGGCGTGTCGCGCGATCGCCTCGACGATCAAGTCTCGGTCCCGGCCGATGGCCACGACACCGGCCAGTCGGTCCCGGGTGTCGCGGATCATGTCGTCGACGGCCGCACCCTTGAGCAGCCCACCGGCCACCAGCACCACCCGGCGATGGCCGAGGATCGCGGCGTGGGCGGCGTGCGGATTGGTCGCCTTGGAGTCGTCGACGTAGTCCAGACCCGCCGCCGTCGCCACGATCTCCCCGCGGTGGGCGGCCGGACGGAATTGCCGCAGGCCCGAGGCCACCTGGTCTGGCGTCAGACCCGCGGCCAGCGCCAACGATGCGGCGGCCAACGCGTCGGCCACCCCGGACGGCCCCGGCGGGTGGATCGCCGACGCCTCGATGAGGTCCCGCGACGAGTCATCGGGCCCGAATGCGCGGTCGACGAGGATGCCGTCGCGCACACCGAGTTCGCCATGGCGCCCGGGCGGGCCGAGAGTGAAGCCAACTCGGCGGCCGACGACCGGCAGCCCCGACGCGATCGGATCATCGAGACCCACCACCCCCACGGCTCCGTGCAATGCGTTGGCCTTCGCGTGCGCGTAGGCGTCGAAGGACCCGTGCCAGTCGAGATGGTCCTCCGCCACGTTGAGCACCACGCCCGCCTCCGGCGCCACCGAGGGTGCCCAGTGCAACTGGAAGGACGACAGTTCGACGCAGAGGATGTCGACCCGCGGACGCCGGTTCATGGCGTCGAGGACGGGTAGGCCGATGTTTCCGCAGGCCGCGGCGGCGCGACCGGCACCGGTGACGATGTCGGCGAGCATCGAGGTGGTCGTGGTCTTCCCGTTCGTGCCGGTCACCACCAGCCAGGTGCGTGGCGGACCGAGCAGACCTGCCCGGTCGATCCGCCACGCCAGTTCCACCTCACCCCACACCGGCAACCCGGAGCCGTGCAGCCGGGCGATCAGCGGGTGCGTCGGCGCGAAACCCGGTGACACGATCACCAGTTCGAACGCCTCGAGCCCACCGTCGGCATCGGCCAACGCGTCGATCGCGATCTGGTTTACGCCGGCGGCGGTGAGCTCGTCGTCGATCTGGTCGGCGAACCGGGCATCGACCACGGTCACCACCGCTCCCATGGCGATGAGGTGATGTGCCGCGGACCGGCCGGCGGTCCCGGCACCCGCCACCAGCACGCCGGACCCGGCGATGGCGGCGACGTCGATGTCGGCGCGCTCAGCCACTGACGGCCAGGAACTCGCTGTAGAACAGGGACAGGCCCAGCGCACACGCGATGGCGGTGAGCAGCCAGAACCGGATGATCACCGTCGTCTCCGCCCAACCGCCGAGTTCGAAATGGTGATGGAACGGGGCCATTCGGAACACACGGCGACCGGTGGTCCGGAAGAACGCGATCTGGATGACCACCGACACGATCTCGGCCACGAACAGCGCGCCGATCACCACGGCGAGCAGTTCGGTGCGCGTCGTGATCGACAACCCGGCCAGCATGCCGCCCAGGGCCAGCGATCCTGTGTCGCCCATGAAGATCTTGGCCGGCGCCGCATTCCACCACAGGAAGCCAAGGCAGGCCCCGCCACCGGCCACCGCGATCAGCGCGAGGTCGAGCGGATCGCGGACCACATAGCAGCCCGGCGTGATCTCCTGTGTCGTCTTCGGTCCCCCCGTGCATGCGTTGCGGTACTGCCAGAACGTCACCAGCACATAGGAACCCAGCACCATCGCCATCGAACCGGCCGCCAGGCCGTCGAGACCGTCGGTGAAGTTGACCGCGTTCGACCAGGCGGCGACGACCAGCCAGCAGAACACCACGAAGACCGCCGACCACATCGAGATCGCATCGATGTCGCGGACGTAGGACAGGTTCGTGCTGGCCGGGGTGTAGCCCGCATCATTGCGGAACTGCAGCACGAGCACTCCGAACAGAATCGCTGCGGCGAACTGCCCGATGGATTTGGCGGTCTTGTTGAGCCCCAGATTGCGGTGCTTGCGGATCTTGATGATGTCGTCGAGGAAGCCGACTCCGCCCAGGGCGGTCGCGAGCCCGAGGACCAGCAGGCCGGAAGCAGTGACGCCCGTGCCGCCGGTGAAGAGGCCCACGAGGTGAGAACCGAAGTAACCCGCCCACAGGCCGACCAGGATCGCCACGCCACCCATCGACGGGGTGCCACGCTTGGTCTGATGGCTCTGTGGGCCCTCGACGCGGATCTCCTGGCCGAAGCCCTGTCGGGTAAATAGCCGGATCAAGACCGGCGTCAGCAGGATCGACACCGCCAACGCGATCCCGCCCGCGATCAGGATCTGGGTCACCGGCGCATCCCAGTCTGCCCGGGCGCCATGAGTCCCCCAGTCAACCTGCCTGCTTCCCGTCTGACCGCAGTCGTCTGCTCGAGGAGTCGGTCCCCTGTCACGCTCGTCACTGCCTCTCGTCCGTCGTCATCTGTCCCCGCCGCACGGTCCCCCACACGACTTGCCGGCTCATACCCGGCCCTCCTGCCAGATCCCGGCGAGCGCCGTGACGGCCGGGTCGGCGCCTGCCACGAGGATCACGTCATCGGGCCCGGGCCGCCACCCGGAGTCGTCGGCGAGCACCGCACCGGCCTCGTCGGCAGTCGCGACCATACGCACCTCGTCTCCCCAGGAGCCTTCCATCACCGCGCCCTGATGCAGCGCCCGCACCGCGCGCGATTCTCCCACGCACAAGGTCTTGTCGACTGCCAGACGGACAGCCTGGCGACCGATGCGGTCGTGCTCGATCACACGCTCGTTCTCCGACGTCTCGCCGCTGACCGTGAGTTCGCCGAGGACTGCCCACGTACGGACCCCGTCGGCGGACGTGCGGGCAGCGGCCGCGGCCTGCACCAGGTCACGCAACATCACGCGCACGTCCTCGACTCCGCCTCGGGCCGGCGCCACCAACACCGTGGGCGCCATCACGAGTCCTCGGCGCCAGTGGACGCTTGTATGGAGTCGAGTGCCTCGGCGGCCACCACGCGATCGTCGAACGGATGCTTCACCCCGTTGATCTCCTGTCCGGTCTCGTGTCCTTTACCGGCGATCAACACCGTGTCCCCCGGCTGCGCCCACTGCGTCGCCGCGCGGATGGCCGCAGCGCGATCACCGATCTCCCGGACCTCGGCGCCACCGGTCTCGTCGACCGACCGGGCTCCGTCGAGCATCTCCGATCGGATGGCGGCCGGGTCCTCGGTGCGCGGGTTGTCGTCGGTGATGATCGCGAGGTCGGCTGCGCGCGCCGCGATCTCGCCCATCATCGGCCGTTTCCCGGTGTCGCGGTCACCACCGGCGCCGACCACCACCGCGACCCTGCCACGGGTCTGCTGCCGCAGCGTCGCGATCACCGCCTCGAGGGCCGCGGGTTTGTGCGCGTAGTCGACGACGACGAGGAAATCTTGTCCCCGATCCACCCGTTCGAGGCGGCCGGGCACCGACACCTCGGCGATTGCCTGTGCCGCGGTCGTGGTGGGCACCCCCGCACCGACCGCGATCGCGACGGCCATCGTCGCGTTGGCGACGTTGTATCGGCCGGGCAACGGCACGGTCAGCTCATGGTGCGCGCCACCCGCCACGGCGATCTGTGCATGCTGGCGACCGTCGGCATCGATCGCCGAGGGCCCGGCATGCCACTGAGCCGGCACGGGACCGGTGGAGACGGTGACCGGCGCTCCCGGACGGTCCACGGTCCGCGGGTCGCCGCGCGCGACCTCGACCATGCGCCGGCCCCAGTCGTCGTCCACGCAGATGACCGACCGCACCGCCGCGGTCGGCGAACCGGGGGCAAACAGTTGGGCCTTCGCGTCGAAGTACGCGCGCATCGTCCCGTGGAAGTCGAGATGATCCTGCGACAGGTTGGTGAAAGCGCCGACCGCGAAATGCGCGCCATCCACCCGACCGAGCGCGAGCGCATGGCTGGACACCTCCATCACCACGGCGTCCACCCCGCGCTCGAGCATCATCGCCAGCAACGCCTGCAGAGTCGGTGCCTCCGGCGTGGTGAGGGTGCTCGGTTGCGCCACACCGTCGATCCGGGTCTGCACGGTGCCGATGAGCCCGACCGAGTGACCCGCCGCCAGCAGCGCGGCCTCCACCATGTAGGCGGTCGTGGTCTTGCCCGAGGTGCCCGTGATACCGATCAGCTTGAGGCGGCGTGACGGATGGCCGTAGATGCGCGCGCTGAGCTGACCGAGAACGGCGCGCGGATTCGGGTGGACGAGCACCGCGCACGCGACGTCGGGACCCAGCACCCCCGCCAACTCCGCGCGGCCCGCAGGGTCAGTCACTATCGCCGTCGCGCCGGCGGCAACGGCCTGATCGGCGAACCGGGCGCCGTGCGTCCGGTCGCCCGGCAACGCCGCGAACAGATCACCGGGGCGGACGTCCTGGCCACGCAAGGTGACCCCGGTGACCGCCACGTCTGTGGGTACCGTGCCGACGAGGTCCACGCGGGCCCCGGTGGACGCCGACAACACCGACACCGGGGTCGGGGACACGGTGGTCGGCCGAAGCATCTCCGCAGCGACCTTCGAACGCTTACGGCGAGTCGACGCCATCTCCTTGCTCCCGCCTCCTCGCTGATCTTCTCGTCACTACCCGGGTCGGGCACGCCGGAACTCACTCACGATACAGTCAGCCACACCGACCCCGTGTACCGGAGAGGCCGATCTGGACATGCATGCGCCGGCCCGGACACCCCGTGAGCCGTCAGTCCGCCTGCAGGGTCAGCCGCGCCTGCGGCTTGGCCGACAGCGGCACCCGGTCACGCTGCATCAACCAGGAGGCGAGAGTCCCGAACATCGGCGCGGCCGACTGGCCGCCGGAACCGTCCGAGCTGCGTTTGGGATTGTCGAGCATGATCCCGATCACGTAGCGCGGATCGTCGGCCGGCGCGATCCCGGCGAAGGTGATGTTGTAGCGCGAGTTCGAATAGCAGCCGCAGTCGGGGTCGACCTGCTGCGCGGTGCCGGTCTTGCCGGACATCTGATACCCCGCAACCGCACCCGTGTAGCCGGTCCCCTGCTGCACACCCATCGGGTCCTTCTGGAGCACCGCTCGGAACATGTCCCGCACAGTGCCGGCCGTCTGCGGACTCACCACCCGCACTCCCGCCGGCCGGGTCATGTCGTCGACCGGTTGCCCGTCACGCTGCTCGGACAACAGGATTCGCGGCGGTATGCGTAAGCCGTCGTTCGCGATCGCCTGATACATCCCGGTCATCTGCAGCAGAGTCATCGACAGACCCTGCCCGATCGGGAGGTTGGCGAAAGAGCCGCCGGACCATTGGCTCAGCGCCGGAACCTCACCAGCGCTCTCGGCCGGCAGGCCGACGCCGGTGCGTTGCCCCAGACCGAATCGGTTGACCATGTCGGCGAAGCGCTTCTCGCCGACCTTGCGGGCCAGCATGAGCGTGCCGACATTCGACGATTTACCGAAGATCCCGGTCGTGGTGTAGGGCTCCACCCCGTGCGCCCAGGCGTCGTTGACGGTCACCCCGGCCATGTGGATGTTGCCCGGAACCCGATGCACCTCGGTGGGCGTGGTGACGCCGTACTCGATCGCCGCGGCGGCGGTGATGATCTTGTTCACCGAGCCCGGTTCGAACGGCGAGGTGACCGCGCGGTTGCCCAGATCGGCGTCCTGCTGGTCTTCGAGCGGTTGCGCCGCGTTGAAGGTGCTGTCGTTGGCCATCGCGATCACCTCGCCGGTGTGTGCGTCGAGCACCACCGCCGAGGCGTTCTGGGCGCCGGAGGCCGCCTTGGCGGCGTTGACCTGACTCTGCACGAACCATTGCACGTCCGAATCGATGGTCAGGCGCACCGCAGCGCCATTGATGGCGGGATGGACGTTGCGGGTGCTGCCCGGGATGACCGCGCCGTCCGAACCGCGATCGTAGGTCTTGGAGCCGTCGGTGCCGGCCAGGGTGGAGTCCAGTGACGCCTCGAGTCCGATCAGTCCGTTGCCGTCGTAGTTGACGTCGCCGATGATATTGGCTCCCAACGACCCGCCGGGGTACAGCCGGATCGCCTGGGGATCGGCGCCGACTTCGGGGAACTCCGAGGTGATGGCGCCGGCCACCTCGGGGCTGACCGAGCGGGCGAGGTAGACGAACGTGTCATCGCTCTTGAGTTTGTCGAGCAGATCCTGCTCGGCGATCGATCCCCCGAGCGCTGAAGACACCCCGCGGGCAATCTCGGCGAGTCGTTCGTCCACGTCTGGTAGCGCGTCGTCCTTCTCGTGCGCCTCCGCGATCGACTTGCGTACCGCCTGTGGCAAGAACGTCAACGCACGCGCCTCGTCGGTGTAGGCCAGAGGCCGGCCGTTGCGGTCGAGGATCGCCCCGCGTTTCGCGGTGAGCACCTGGGTGTACTCGCGCTGCAGCGCGGCTTCCGCCGAGATCGACGACGCCTCGATCGTGTGCACGACGATCATCCGAACGGCGACCGCGAGCACCGCCACGATCACGATGATCCCGGCGATCCGGCTGCGGCCGAGAAAGGAATCGGGACGGTTGGGTCTCCGGCCTGCCGAGCCCGAACCCCGACCGCGTGATCCACCTCGTCCACTCCCGGACCCACCCGCGTCGAGGCGCTGGAAGACGGCACGTGTCATGGTTGCCAATTGTCCGCTCGCTTACCGCGATTCCGCCGAATTTGCGCTCGGCGCGTTGCCGACGGTGGGCAACACATTCGGGGCCGGTGCTACCACGCCGGCGCTCGGCGGCGTGTCGGCCTCGCTATCGGCGCGCGAAGTCGACATGCCCCCGGATTCGGTGCCATCCGGTGAACTCGATTGTGACTGTTCGGAATTCGGCTGATCTCCGACGGATTGGCTGCCATTCGACTCGGCCTGTTCGGCGGAGCCGACAGCGGTGCCGGGCAAACCCTGGGAGTCGTCGACCTTCTCGGGGTCGATACTGGCAACCGGGTCCGGCTCGGTCGGCGGATTGATCGATCGCAACGCCTTGCCCTGCGCGGGTTCCGGATCGCCGACCACACGCGGCTTGCCCGGACCGTTCACGATCATCCGGGCCGGGTTGTTCGCGGGAATCAAGCCGAGACGAGAAGCCTTGTCGGACAGTTCCGGCGCCGAATCACTGGATTCATAAGTCCGCTTGAGGGAATCCCGCTTGTCCAGCAGAGCCTGGTTCTGCTGTCGCTCCTCACCGAGGCGGTAGGAGTCGGCGGCCGCCTTCGTCGACAACCAGAGACTGAGCCCGAGCCCGACGACGAGCAAGGCGATGATCGGGACGACGAATGGGACCGATGCGATCCGGTGACGCAGACCCGGGGAGGGGGCGCGGCCGGAGAATCTGGCAGCGGAGCGCTCGGCCACCCGGGCGGTGCGGGCCTCCCGTTCACGTCGCTTCGTGCGCCGGTCGATGGCTCGTTGCGCCGCAGCCGATCTGGTGGCACGCGAGGTGCGTTCGCCGGTCCGTCGTCGGGCTCGACCCGCACGCGGGGCATCGCTTGCTTCTTCGGCGGCGTCGGCGGTGGGCGTGGCGACGTCGGTGTCGTGCAGCACAGTCATCGGAGATCCTTTTCCTCGACCCGTTCGATCACCCGCACCCGGACCGGAGTCGATCGCGGGTTGCGGTCCTGCTCCGCTTCGTCGGCACGTTCCGCACCGCGGGTGACCAGCCGGAAGTCCGGCGCCGAACCCGGCAGTTCCACCGGGAGGCCTTTCGGCGATGTGGATGTGGTGCGGGACACGAACTCTCGTTTGACGATCTTGTCCTCGAGTGACTGGTAGCTCATCACCGCGACCCGGCCGCCGACGCGAAGCAGCGACAGCGCAGCAGGCAAGGCGCGCTCGAGCGCGTCGAGCTCGTGATTGACCTCGATACGCAGCGCCTGGAAGGTCCGCTTGGCCGGATGCCCGCCGGTCCGCCTGGTGGCTGCCGGAATGGTGTCGTAGAGCAACTGGACCAGCCGCGCACTGGTGTCGAACGGTCGGCGCTCACGCTCACGCACGACGGCCGACGCGATACGCCCGGCAAACCGTTCCTCCCCGTACTGCGACAGGATGCGCGCCAGGTCTCCGTGTGAGTACGTGTTGAGAATCTCCGCGGCGGTGAGGGTCTCGGTTGCGGTCATCCGCATATCCAGGGGCGCGTCGACCGCGTAGGCGAACCCGCGATCGGACTGATCGAGCTGCATCGACGAGACACCCAGATCGAACAACACGGCGTCGATCCGATCGATGTCGAGGTCGGCGACCACGTCACCGATCTGGTCGAAGCGCGCCTGACGGAGGACCAATCGGTCCGAGTGGCGCGCAAGCCGGTCCTCGGCGATGGCCAAGGCGGCACGGTCACGGTCGATGCCGATCACGCGGACCCGGGGGTGCGCATCCAACAGGAGTTCGGTGTGGCCTCCCGCACCGAGCGTCGCATCGACCACCACCGGATCGGTGTCACGCCGCGACCCGGTCAGCGCCGGCATGAGGAGTTCGATCATCCGGTCGGCCATCACCGGGAGGTGTCCGTGATCACCCGATCGGTGCCGCTGCGAGGAACCGCGGGATCGCCCGCCGGGCTCTCCCGGTTCCTCGTGACGTTCGTTCACCGACCCTCTCCTCGGACTGTGCGGTTCGGGACGCTCTCGACGAGAGAGTCGACCCCTGTGACGTTGGCGTCGGCACCAGCTGTGCCGGCGTGTCCGATGGGGCGGGGTCTCGACCCGATCACGCACCTGGCGTTGGGGAAGTACGCCAGGGTCGCGCCGGGCCGAGGCCTCGACCCACCCGATCCGCTGTTCAAATGTCTGTCTGCTGGTGGACGCCGCTCAGAGCAAGGCATCCAGCGCAGCAGATCCCGCGGCGGAGAAGTCCTCCTCGTGTGCACTCTGGTAATCACGCCAAGCCTGCGCATCCCAGATCTCGAGGTGGTCGAAACCACCGATCACCACGCATTCCTTCGACAGGCCCGCGTATGTCCGGTGTTCGGCCGACAGGGTGATCCGGCCCTGCCCATCGGGGCGCTGCTCATCGGTACTCGCGAAGAAGTACCGCTGAAAGGCCCGCGCTTCGGGGTTGTTCCGCGAAGCCGCCATGGTCTGCTCGGCGATCGCATCGAACTCTTCGGCTCGATACACCGACAGGCTGCGGTCCTGGCCTCGTGTGACCATCACGCCTCCTGCCAACGCGTCGCGGAACTTGGCGGGCAACGTCAGTCGCCCCTTGTCGTCCAACTTGGGCGTGTAGGTGCCGACAAATCGCACGGACATGTCGCCACCTCCTGCCCCACCGGGTTCGACGTCCGGTCCGCCTCACCCAGTGATGCCACAGTACCCCACTTTCCACCACTTTCCACCCCAAACACCCCACACTTGCCCCACACGATCGTAAAAGACCAGTTCAAACCCGTGATGTTTGGTGGCAGGAAGTTCGAGCGCTCGGCGTGTATAGGTCGACAACGTCGTTACTGCTGATACTCACGACATCTCAAGATGCTGGTGAAGCGACTTTCGACGGCCGGTGGGGGAAGGTGGGGAATCGGGTGGGGGAAGGTGGGGAGTCGGGTAGGGAATGGTGGCGACGACGACGGAATCCGACGGAGGACTCCATGGGGCCGCGCGGGACGACACGGGTCGCCGGTCGGTTCCGGTCACGCGGGTCGGTTCCGGTCACCACCGACGCCGACGCCGACGCCGGCAACAAGGGCCGAGCACGACGAAGGCCGCACACCGTTACGGTGTGCGGCCTCTGCGCAAGTGTGACCGATCAGTCGGTCTCAGGAGTGGTCTACTCCTGTTCGAAACGACGGTTGAAGCGGTCCTCCATGCGCTCGGAGAACTTCCGCTTGGCCCCGCCGGCCTTCGGCTGCTTGGCGGCGGACCCACCCGCCGACTGATTGCCCGTGGAGCCGCGGCCGTCACCACCCCACAGCGCCATCAGGCCCGCGCCGAACATCACGAGGAAGCCGATCAGGCTGATGATGGGGAACCCACCGACACGGACCTCGACGACGAGACCGCCGACGAGGAGTACCAGGCCGATGACGAAGATCGCCACCGCCTGCAGACGACGCCGACCACTGGACCTTCCGAGACGACGACGCTTGACGTTCGACGCGAACTTCGGGTCTTCGGCATACAGAGCGCTTTCGATCTGTTCGAGCATGCGCTGCTCGTGCTCCGAAAGAGGCACCGACCCTCCTTTATCCCAACTCCACCGACCCCGATCACAGACCTTGAAGGTCCGCGGTCGTCATCGACGCACCAAGAGCCGCTTGTACGGCTTCAATCCTCATGATACGAGCAGAATCATCCGCCGACCACCATTACCCGTGGTTGCGTCGAATCCCACGCCTCAGGCCGTCCGATCCGGACTGGTCTCCCGCTCGGACAACTTGCCCTGTTCGTGCGCGATGAGCAAGTCCTCGACATCATCGAGGAGCGCGAGCACCTGCCGACGAGTGAGCCGGAGGGTCGTCTCACCGACCGTACGGACGAGTCCGGACTCGATGTCGAGGCGGATGCCCGAATGGTGGGCGAAGTACTCGGCGTGGTCCGCGAGCTCGGGCACCACGATGGGCAGGCGGTTCCAGGCGCTGCGCGAATGCCGACGCCGAGTGGGCCGAATCGACGGCTCGTGGATCTCGAGCACGGCCCCCGCGGCTCGCAACGCGGTCAAGTAGTACTGACGAAAACGCTCTGCGGAGTCCTCGACCCCGTCGGCGTTGTCGAAAAGGATCAGCGCGCGATCGAACAGGTCGCGGCTGCGTCGGACCACGATCGGGTCGATGTCCGGCGTCGCATGGCGCGATGTCGGCGAATTCGGCATCTTCACCTCCCCTACTGATCACCGGTGATCGTGCTCGTCGAGACGATCACGGCACTGCCCGCTCTCGCTGTCACCCGCACGTTTCTCGTGCCGGTGCCGTGTTCAACTGCTTTGTACAACGCCGGTCCGACAGCAAACGCTTCCCTCGTTCGCACATCGGACCGGCGCCGCAGCGTCGTCGGGGCCGGAGAACAGCTTGCGGAGGCTGGTTCATCGAACACCCGTTCGACATATTCAATATAGCTAGCGGGTGTGACAGCTTCAAGCGGTCGACGACCCGGATACCGAGAGTTCGACGAGAGGACAGATCTTCGTTGACGATCCGCCTCGTTGAGCTGACCGGGCAGGACGCCCACGCCTGGCTCGAGCCCGCATTGACCATCTACGTGACCGCGATGAACTATCCGCGCGGCACCGAGGCCCACCGTGCCGGGCTGTGGCGCGAGCACATCGGTCGCCCCGGGTGGCGTGCGGTGGGGGCGGTGGCGACCGTGCCGTCGGCCCAGCTCGACTCCCCGCTGATGGCCACGCGGCGGCTGGCACGGCCGGTGGCGGTCGCCGACAACGAGATCCTGGTCGGCATCGCCTACGGCTATCGCGGCGCTCGCGACCAATGGTGGAACCAGCAGTTGCGGATCGGGCTGCGGCAGTCCGGGCGCAGCGACACCGCCATCGACGCGATCACCGAGGACTACTTCGAGCTCACCGAGTTGCACGTCCACCCCAGCGTCCAGGGGCAGGGGCTGGGTCAATGGCTGCTGGATCGCCTGTTGGCCGGCCGTTCCGAGAGCAAGGTCCTGCTGTCGACACCGGAGATCCCCGCCGAGGACAACCGGGCGTGGGCGCTCTACCGTCGCCTCGGCTTCACCGATGTGTTGCGGCACTTCACCTTCACCGGCGACCCGCGGCCGTTCGCATTCCTCGGTCGCGCGCTGCCCCTGCACCCCGACAACCCGACCGACCACCGCCGATCGGCATGGCCACGATGACAGGGCGCGTTGTCGGGGTGCAGGGGCTGCGCGCGGCGCCACGCACCCATCCGGTACGCGACGCCGTGGTCATCGGAGCGGGCCACAACGGGCTGATCGCGGCCGCGTATCTGGCCCAGGCGGGCCGTTCGGTCCTCGTTCTCGAACGCGACACGGTCGCCGGTGGAGCGGTGTCGACCGTCGAACGCTTTCCGGGCTACCGCGTCGACCGGGGGTCGTCGGCGCACCTGATGATCCGTCACTCCCCGATCCTCGACGAGCTGGACCTGGCCACCCACGGACTGCGCTACGTGGACTGCGACCCGTGGGCCTTCGCCCCCGGCACCGCCACCACGGCGCCGATCATCTTCCACCGGGACCTCGAGGCCACCTGTGCGTCGATCGCGGCCGCTGTGGGCGTCGCGGACGCCGAGGCCTACCGACAGTTCGTGTCCGTGTGGCGCCCCCGCGCCCGCGCGGTCATGCGGTCGTTCTATGCGCCCGCCGCTCCCGGCCGATTCGCGACGGCGTTCACCGGCCTCACCGGTACCGCCGAGACCGCGCGTTCGGGCCCGATCGCGAGCAGGACCGGCGCCATGCTGTCGCTCACCCAGGAACTGATGGCTTCCGGTGATGCGCTGTTGGACCGGTGGTTCGTCGCCGAACCGCTCAAGGCCGCCCTCGCCTGGTTCGGCGCCCAGTCCGGACCACCGATGAACGCGCCCGGGACGGCCCCGATGATCGGTTTCGCCGCTCTCCAACACGATGTTCCCCCCGGCCGGGCGCTGGGTGGCAGCGGCGCGCTCACCGAGGCCCTGTTGCGTCGGATCGCCGACGACGGCGGCGAGGTGGCCACCGACTCGCCTGCGGTCGCGATATCCCGCTGCGGCGACCACTGGCGGGTCGGCACCGCCGATCGGGGTCACTGCGCCACGACCGTCATCTCCGCCTGCCACGTGCTCACCACATTGGATCTGTTGGCCGCGGGTGGATACGACCCGACGATCATCAACCGCTGGCGTTCGCAGATCGCGGTCGGCGACGGCATCGGGATGGCCGTCCGATTCGGCACCGACGCCCTGCCCGTCTACCCCGACCTGCCCTCGGACCTACCGACGCACGGGGTGCATTCCGCCCTGGGCCTGCTCGTGACCGATCGCGCACAATTGCGGCGCGCCCATACGGCCGCGAGCGTCGGCGAACTCCCCGATCGGCCCGCCGTGGTCGCGATGGGCTATTCGGCCATCGACCCGACGCTGGCGCCACCCGGCGAACACCTGCTCAACGTGTGGGCCCAATGGCATCCCCGTCGCCTCGCCGACGGCACCGACTGGCGATCTGCCGCCCCGGCCGCCGCAGCCGCGGTGACCGCCGAACTCGATCGATATGCCCCGGGTTTCAGCGATCACATCCGCCACACCCACATCCAGACACCGGAGGATCTCGAATCCGAACTCGGCCTGGTCGGGGGCAACATCATGCACGTGGAGATGAGTATCGACCAGATGTTCTTCTGGCGACCGCATCCCGATCTGTCGACGCACCGGGTGCCCGGCGCCGACGGCATCCTGCTCGCCGGCGCCTCGACCCATCCCGGGGGCGGTGTGACCGGGGCAAGCGGACGCATCTCGGCACACCTCGCCCTGCGTCGACGCTGATCGCGACCCGGCAGGGCGATGCCGGGAGCGTCGGCCACGTCGGCGCGACGTCGTCTGGCACGATGATCACCGTGCGCCCGACATCCCGCTGGTCCGCGATCCTGCTGCTGCTGTCCTTGGTGGCCGCGACGCCGCTGCTCGCCGGGTGTCTCGAACGTTCGACAACCGTCGGTGACCGATTCTCCGGAACCGTGGTGGTGGCGACCTCGCCGGACAATCCCCGCGGAGCCCCTCAGCTCGACGTTCCCGAGTCCATGGCATCGCGGGTCACCCTGACCGACTACTCCACGGTGCCCGAGTCGGAATCGGCGGCACCGGACGGCGAGGGCTCGGCGGACGAGGGCGCAGCGGATGAGGGCGCCGAGGACGAGATCCCCTACGTCGGCACGCGTGCGGTGTTCACCGACCTCACCAGCGGCCAGTTCGGTCAGCTCGGTGACATCGTCGCGGCCGCGTACGGCGACTCGGCCATGAGCATGGACCTCACCGCCAAGCGCAGCGACGATGTGGTCCGATTCCGCGGCAACGCCGATCTCAGTGACCTGACCGCGGGTCGCGATCTGGTAGACCTGACCGTCGTCTTCGGCGGCCCGGTGACCGCGACCAACGGCGAACAGATCGGTGAGCGCACCGTCCATTGGACACCCGAAGCCGGCAAGCCCGCCGATTTCAGCGCCGACGCCACCTACCCGGATCCGGCGACTGCCGCCGTGAGCAGCTGGTCGTGGTTCATCGCACTGCTCTGTCTGGTCGTCGTCGGCCTGGTGGTGCGGCTGGCCTTCGCCAACCGTGACCGCAGCCCGCGGCCCGGACGTCCGCGCCGCACTCCCCGTCGCGACCGCGAGCGCAGGCCGAGCAGCGCCTCGTCATCGACGGAGGCCCGGCCGACGGAAGCCCCACCGACAGCCACCGACGCCTCAACGGGTTCGGGGCCCCGCAGCTGAACGCACAGGTCGTCCGCGCAGCACTCAGTGCGACGCGGCGGGCAGGGCCGAGCTGGTGTCCACGCCCAGCCGTTCGAGGACCTCGCTGGTCGCCTTGGCGAAGTTGAGGCTGCAGAAATGCAGGCACGGGACGCCCTCGGCCACCAGCCGCTGCGCCATCTCGGTCGCGAAATCGATACCTACCGCGCGGACCGCCTCCCGGTTCTCCTCTGCGCCGTCGCCGGCTGCGGCAGCGAATCTCTCCTGGACGTCGGCCGGGATCACCGAGCCGGAGAGTTCGGCCATCCGTCGCACACTGGCCAACGAGGTGATCGGCATGATGCCCGGGATCAGCGGCTTGGCACCCTGTTCCGGGTCGGCGCGATTGACCCGGTCACGCAACCGCAGGAAGTCCTCCACATCGAAGAACATCTGGGTGATCGAGTATTCGGCGCCGGCACGGAGCTTGTTCACCAGGGTCCTGGTGTCGTGGTCGAGATCGGGTGCGCGGTGGTGTCCTTCCGGGAAGGAGGCGACCCCCACATGGAAATCCCCGAGATCGGCGATCAACCGCACCAACTCTTCGGCATACTCCACGCCGGCTGGATGGCGGACCCATTCGCCGAGCGGATCCCCGGGCGGATCGCCGCGCAGCGCCAAGATGTTCGTGATGCCGTTGTCCGCATACGAGCCGACCAGAGCGCGCAACTCGTCGACACTGTGGTTGACCGCGGTCAGATGAGCCACCGGCAGCAGGGTGGTCTCGGTCGCGAGTTCGCCCGCGATCCGCGCCGTGCGGTCACGGGTGGATCCGCCGGCGCCGTAGGTCATCGAGACGAACGCGGGTCCGAGGCGCTCGAACGCCCGGACCGCCCGCCACAACCGCGCCTCCGCCTCGGCATCACGCGGCGGGAAGAACTCCACCGAGAACGGAACCGGTCCGCGGTGCGGAGCCGACAGCCGGTCGACGATCGACGGGGCGGGGTGGGCGGTTGAAGTCACCTGAACAGTGTACGGACCGGCCGCGCGGCGTCGGTATCCGCGGGCGCTGGGACGGTCCACCCATGTCCTCGTGGTCACCGAGGCCTACCACTAGCCTGACAGGGTGACATCCGCGCTCCCGATCCCCGCCGGACTCGACGACGTCCCGGCCGCCGTCGACTCCGCGCTGACCGCGTTCTTCGACCGCGCGGTCCCGGCGGTGGCCGCGATCGATCCACGGGTCGGGACGGCCGGGGCGGCACTGGCCGACTTCGTCCTCGGCGGCGGAAAGCGTGTGCGCCCGGTCTTCGTCTACGCCGGTTGGCTCGCGGGCAGATCGTCGCCGGCGCCACGCGCAGCCGCCGGCCAGGATGACACCGATGCACTACGAGTGGCCGCGGCGCTGGAGTTGGTCCAGGCCTGCGCGCTCATCCACGACGACGTCATCGACCGCTCCGACACGCGCCGCGGCCGCCCCACCGTCCACCGCGACTTCGAGGAGCGCCATCGCACCGACCGCTGGGCCGGCGACGCGCCACATCACGGTGTGGCCACCGCCATCCTGCTGGGTGATCTCGCGTTGTCGTGGGCCGACGACATGGTTCACGGCCATCTACCCGGCGGCCCTGCCCCCGACGACGGCCCGATCCGTCCGCTGCCGGCCGCCGTCGGCCGCGTGTGGTCGTCGATGCGCACCGAGGTGCTCGGCGGGCAGTATCTCGACATCGTCAACGAGGCTGCCGGTGACGAATCGGTCGACGCCGCCTATCGCGTGATGGAATTCAAGACCGCCGCCTACACCGTGGCCCGACCGCTCGAACTCGGCGCAACGCTGGCCGCCGCCCCACAGGGGCTCATCGACGACCTGCGCTCGGTCGGTCACGACCTCGGTGTGGCCTTCCAGTTGCGCGACGACCTGCTGGGCGTCTTCGGAGATCCCGTCCAGACCGGCAAACCGTCCGGTGACGACCTGGTGGCAGGCAAGCGGACCGCGTTGCTCGCGGTCGGGTTGGCACGAGCCACCGAGCGCGACCCGGCGCTGGCCGACACCCTGCGACACAGCGTGGGCCGTGCTCTCACCGACGTCGAGATCGACACCGCCCGAACCATACTGACCGACGTGGGCGCGCTCGACGAGATGGAACAGCGGATCTCGGCGCTGCTCACCTCCGCCCTGGACACGCTCGCCGCAGCCGATCTCGGCGACACCGTGCGTGCCGAACTGGTCGCCTTCGCCAGGCGCATCGCCCACCGATCGACATGACCGCCCCAACGTCGCCATCCGCTTCCACAACCCCCGTCCGAGGTCACGACGGGGCGGCCTGGCGCCGGATGCTCGCACGTCCGGGCTTCGTCGATCTCCTGCTGGGAACGGCGGGTTCGGTCGCCGTGTGTGTCGGCAGTTTCGGGGTCGGTGACATCGCCCGCAACAACACCGTCGCGCAACATCTCGGACTGTCGATGATCACCTACGGTCACGGGAAGACGTTGTTCGGCACCATCTTCTGGCTCGGTGTCGCGACCATGATCATCGCTTGGGTGCGGCTGGGCCGGACACTGCTCGCAGCTCGCGGGAGTTCGGCGCGTGCCGCGCTGCCGACGGTTCGGACGATGCAGACCGGCGTGTTGATGTGGGCGGCACCGCTGGCGGTCGCGGTCCCGGTCTACAGCCGCGATGTCTACGCCTACCTCGGCCAGGGCGCCGTCTTCCGCGAGGGCTTCGATCCCTACGCCGACGGACCCGCGCACCACGCCGGTCCCCTGCTGGACAGCATGGCCCAGGTGTGGGCCTCCACCACCGCACCGTACGGGCCGTTCTTCGTCGGGGTCACCCGGGTGGTCACCGAGATCACCGGCGACCACGCGATCCTCGGCGTCTACGCGATGCGGTTGGTACTGCTACCCGGTCTGCTGCTCGCGTTGTGGGCGATTCCCCGTCTGGCCAACCACTTCACGGCGTCACCGCAGAGCGGTCTGTGGTTGGCGGTGGCCAACCCGATGATCCTCATCCATCTCGTCGCCGGCACCCATGTCGAACTGCTCATGATGGGAATCCTGGTAGCAGGGGTCGCGCTGGCGGTCAGCGGACGTCACGCCGCCGGACTCGCGGTACTCGGGATCGCCATCTCGATCAAGGTCACCGCGGGGATCGCGATCCCGTTCGTGGTGTGGATCTGGTTGGCGCACATCCGCGCACGACGGCCGGCACGCGTCACAGACGTGGCGGGCGTGTTCGCCGCGGTGATCGTGATACCGGTGGCGGTGTTCACCGTGTGGACCGCCGTGGTCGGCCTCGGCCTGGGCTGGCTCACCGGCCTCGGGTGGGCAGATCGGATCATCAACTGGTTCACCGTGCCAACCCTTGCGGCGCATGTGGTGACGATCGTCGCCGCGCCCTTCACCGCATTGAACCTGCAACCGGTCCTGACGGTGACCCGAGCGGTCGGTGCGGTGGTGCTGGCGATCATCCTGGTCGCGTTGTGGTGGTGGGGACGCCGCGACGAACGCCGGGCGATGGCGGCGATGGTGTGGGCGATGCTCGCGGTGCTGTTGCTCGAACCGTCAACGCTGCCCTGGTATTACACCTGGGTGCTCGGCCTGGCGGCGGCCTTCACGGTCAGGCCGCGCATCTGTGCGGTGGTGGTCTTCGTGTCCACCTTCATGTTGATCGTGTTCCAGCCCGACGATTCGATCCTGTTCTACAAGCTGCCCGAGACACTGCTGGCCATCGCGCTGTCGGCGCTGGCGGCCACCGCGCTGCTGCGACCCGACCCGTTGCGACTGCGCCGCGTGGTGGACTGGTTCACCGCACGGCCCACGAGCACACCCGCGGTACGCGCCGAGAGCGGGTCGCCGTCATCGGACACCGCTGGTCGGATGTGACGCCCGGTATTCAGAACGCCTGGGCCTGAGCCCGGCGCACCACCTCGCGAGCGGAATGGGTGTGCAACGCCTCCGCCGGATGCAGACCGAGATCGTCTTGAACCGTGAACAGCCATCGCATCACGTCGTCACGTGAGTATCCGCCGTCGAACAACACGTCGACGAGACCCGTGAAGTGTTTGGCGATCCCGAGATCGTCGAAGAAGATCGCGGGTACCGCCGGCTGTCCCCCACGGGACACGGCAAGCAGGTGGTGATCGCGGATGAGGGTGCGAACCCGGTTCGGTGAGACCCGCAGTCGGGCAGCCACCTCGTCGACGGTCAATGTGGCGACATCGGACGGCAGGTTGTCCTCGGACAACGGTAATGAACCCACACCGGGAAGCCTACCGGCTCGCCGACCGCTTCGGTCCCGAGTGGCCGGTGGTACGCCCGGTAGATTCGGCTGCGTGACATCTTCGGCCGATCCTCTCGTGGGCGCGACCCTCGAGAGCCGCTACCGCATCGACGCACCGATCGCGCGCGGCGGAATGTCGGCGGTGTATGTCGGTGTCGATCTGCGACTGGGCCGTTCGGTGGCGGTGAAGGTGATGGACGAACGCTACAGCGGGGATCCACTTTTCCTGCGTCGATTCGAGTTCGAGGCCCGGGCCGTCGCCGGGCTCAAGCATCCCGGCCTGGTCGCCGTCTACGACCAGGGCATCGACAACGGAATCGTCTTTCTGGTGATGGAGCTGGTGGAGGGCGGCAGCCTGCGCGAATTGCTGCGCGAACGCGGACCGATGCCACCGCACGCCGTCACCGCGGTGGTCGACCCGGTCCTCGGTGGCCTGGGCACCGCACACGCCGGCGGCCTGGTCCACCGCGACGTGAAGCCCGAGAACGTTCTGATCTCCGAGCGCGGCGAGGTCAAGGTCGCCGACTTCGGCCTGGTCCGCGCAGTTGCCGAGGCCGGTGTGACATCGGCCAGCGTGATCCTGGGCACCGCCGCCTACCTGTCTCCCGAGCAAGTCGAGTCCGGCGACGCCGACGCCCGTAGCGATGTGTACTCGACAGGCGTCATGATGTTCGAATTACTCACCGGCCGAACCCCTTTCCGCGGCGACACGCCGTTGGCACTGGCCTATCAGCGGTTGAGCTACGACGTGCCGGCACCGGGTGACGTCGTCGACGGAGTACCCGAGGAGTTCGACGAGATCGTGTTGCGGGCCACCGAACGCAATCCGGCGGAGCGCTACGCGGACGGATTCGACATGCAACGGGCGTTACTCGCCGCGGCCGAGGACCTCGACCTTCCACCGTTCACCGTGCCCGCACCGCGTCGTTCAGCCGAGCGGGAGACCATGGCGCGCATGCGTGCCGGCGCTCCCGCCGGCGCGCCCCCAGCGACACCCGGTCCACCCCAGCACACCCGGGTCCAGTCGCAGGCCACCCCGGCGGTCCCGCCATCGCGCGGTCGGGCGGCACAGCCGACCCGCGCCGCCCGCGCGGTGCCGGCCGAACAGGACGACAACGGAGCGCTGCGCGCGGCCATCTGGATCGGCCTGGTCCTCGTGCTGGCCATCGCGATCGGCGCCGCGGCCTGGTGGGCGGGCCAGCAGTTCCTGATCTGACCGTGCACCGGCTACCCCGCATGGCACATACGACGGTCTCGGGGATCCCGATTCGTCAGCCGCGCAACATCTCTGCGACCAAGAAGGCCAACTCGAGCGACTGCTGGGTGTTGAGCCGAGGGTCACACGCGGTCTCGTAGCGGCCGGCCAGGTCCAGATCGGAGATGTCCTGGGCCCCACCGAGGCATTCGGTGACATCCTCTCCGGTCAACTCGATGTGGACCCCGCCGGGATGCGTACCGAGTGCCCGATGGACCTCGAAGAAGCCCTGGACCTCGTCGACCACCCGGTCGAAGTGACGGGTCTTGTAGCCGGTGGACGATTCGTGCGTATTGCCGTGCATCGGGTCGCATTGCCAGATCACCTTGTGCCCGCTGGCCTCCACCGCGGAGACGATGGCCGGCAGCACGTCGCGCACCTTGTTGTTGCCCATCCGAGACACCAGGGTGAGGCGGCCGGGCCGGTTGTGCGGGTCGAGACGTTCGACGTACTCGACGGCCTGCTCCGGAGTCGTCGTCGGCCCGATCTTCACACCGATCGGGTTGCTGATGAGTTCGGCCAGCGCGACGTGTGCACCGTCGAGTTGTCGGGTGCGCTCGCCGATCCACAAGAAGTGCGCCGACAGATCGTAGAGAACCTTCTCATCCGGATTGTCCGGGTCGTCCGCCAAGCGCAGCATCGCACGCTCGTAGTCGATCACCAGCGCCTCGTGCGAGGCGAAGATGGACGCGGAGTCCAACTTGGAGTCGGTCACTCCACACGCATCCATGAACCGCAACCCGCGGTCGATTTCCGACGCCAGGGCCTCGTAGCGGGCACCGGCGGGTGACGTGCGGACGAATTCTCGGTTCCACAGGTGCACGCGACGCAGGTCGGCCTCCGAGCCGGTGAGGGCGCGCACCAGATTCATCGCAGCGGCCGCGTTGGCGTAGGCCCGCACCAGCCGCGACGGGTCGTGCACGCGGGCGGCCTCGTCGGCGACGAAGCCGTTCACCATGTCGCCGCGGTAGGACAGCAAACCGAGCGCGTCGGTGTCCGACGATCGCGGCTTGGCGTATTGACCGGCGATCCGCGCCACCTTCACCACCGGCATACTCGCGCCGTAGGTCAGGACCACGGCCATCTGCAGCAGCGTTCGGATGTTGCCCTTGATGTGCGGCTCGGTGTTGTCGACGAAGGTCTCGGCACAGTCCCCGCCCTGCAGCAGGAAGGCGCGTCCCTCGGCCACCTCGGCGAGCTGGGCCGACAGCGCCTGCACCTCGACCGGCATGCAGATGGGCGGCACACTCTCCAACACGGTGCGCATCTTGCGCGCCTCATCGGCGGGCCAGCTGGGCTGCTGGAGCGCCGGACGGGCGATGGCATCATCGAACCGGGCCTGCAGGTCGCCGGGCAGCGGCGGGAGCTCCGGGAGATCTTCGATCGGAACGTCTACGGTCCAGTTGGTCACCACGGATACAGGGTAGTGGAGTCGTCGAGGTGCCCGATCGAGGGGCCGAGGCATGCCTCGGCGACCATCAGCGCTTCGATCCTTCGATGACCTGCCAGCGACGCAGGTTGTGCCGCGCGTCGGTCAACGCGTCGTGGGCATCGCGGGGAGACGCCGGCAGACTCGGTCGGCCCGCCGCCTCCCAATGCTGTCGCAGTTCACGGGTGAAACGCGGCATCACCCGAGGTAGCGCGGTCATCGGCCCCCACAGCTGACACAGCACCACGTGGTCATAGGCGCCCACCCATGCCCACAGCTCCACCTCGTCGTCGGCCTCGGTGAGAAACGCCAGCAGGTCGTCACGGATCTGGCGCCTGCCGCGCCAGGCCGGCGATGCAGGCGAGGGTAGTTTCGGCAACACATTGGCCCGCACCCAGTCCCCGGCCCGCGCCGGGTCGAACTCCGTGGAGACCGCGTAGAATTCCCGACCGTCCTCGGCGACGACACCGATCGAGATGAGCTCGATGGTGGTGCCGTCCTCGATAAACTCCGAGTCGTAGAAGAACCGCATAGCCACCAGTATTCACACACCCTGTGAGCGGAGAGACGCCGAGACCATGACTGTCCTGTCCGAGGCCGATGCCCGGCTGCACCGATGGGTACCGTCGGTGCCCATCCGCAGCGTCATCGCCGTGGCCTTCGCAGCGTCGGTGACCCTGCAGATCGTGGGTGTCCCGTTCACCTCCAGCTTCGGTACCCGCACGCGTATCGATCTCGATGTCTACCGGCTGGGTGCGCAGATCTGGCAGCAGGGTCAGAGTCTGTACGCGGACGGTTCGATGCCATTCACCAGCGATGGGATCTGGCTGCCGTTCACCTATCCCCCGTTCGCGGCAATCGGTTTCGTTCCGCTCGGTCTGCTCGGTCTCGGCCTCGCCGGATTGTTGATGTCGATCCTGACGGCCGCACTCGTCGTGATCTGCGGGCACATCGTGCTCGGGGTGCTGTCGGTGGGTAACACCGCCAACCGGTGGTGGATCGCGCTGATGGTGGGCGGAGTCGCGGTCTGGTCCAATCCCTTGTGGATGACCCTGGGCTTCGGTCAGATCAACATCGTGCTGATGACGTTGATCATCGTCGACGTGTTCGTCGTCGGCCGGGGCCGCGCGCGGGCGGCCGGCCCGCTGCAGGGGGTGCTCACCGGCGTCGCGGCTGCAGTGAAACTCACCCCGCTGGTCTTCATCGCGGTCTTCCTCATCGCGCGTAGCTGGCGGCCGGCAATCGTCGCGGGCGTCACCTTCGTAGGCGCGGGAGTGCTGGCCTGGATCTGGCTACCCGCCGATTCGCTGACCTACTGGACCCACACCCTGTTCCACACCACTCGCATCGGCGACCCGGCCGGACGCATCAACCAGAACATCAATGCGATGTGGATTCGGCTGGTGCCGCACGCCGAGATGACCGAACAGTTGCTGTGGGTGGCCAGCTCGGTGGTGGTGACGGGACTGGCCGTCGTCGCGGCCCGCGCCTGTCGTCCGGTGTCGGCTTTTCGGGCGTTGCGCGCGCCCGGCACCCCCGCGCCCGACGCGTCGTCGGCGCCGGGGTCTGCCGGGGTCGCGGCCGTCCTGGTCACCTGCGTCGTAGCGACCTGGGGTCTGCTGGTGTCGCCGACATCCTGGGCCCACCACTGGGTGTGGGCGATTCCGACGATCCTCGTCGCGACGGTGGTGGCTGCCCGTAGCACCGACCGCCGCGTTCAGGTGGCGCACGTGTCGGTCGCGGCGAGCGGTGTCGTCATCTTTGCGCTCGGCCCGTTCCAGTTCTTGTCGCCTGCGGTGCGACAGTGGTCGGTCGTCGATCATCTGATCGGCAACGCGTACACCCTGTGGGGTCTCGGGTTCCTGGTGGTGGTGTGGCTGCTGCCGCCGCAGTGGACCGAACGTCGCACCGCCATGCCACGCACGGAGATGGCCGGGACCGGCGCCGCATGATCCTTTGGCCATGCGGATCCGGCGGGCCCGGTTCGCGCGGTGGGAGTGAGGCGGTATGAGTCAGGCGGCAGCCGGCTCCGCCGGCGCGGTGGGCTTGTTCTTGAGCGACGCCGCGTAGATGTCCACGTACTGCTGCCCCGACAACTGCATCAACTCGTACATGATCTCGTCGGTGACCGCCCGCTCGATGAACCGGTTGCCCTGCATCCCCTCATACCGCGCGAAGTCGAGCGGCTCACCGACCTTGATGACGATGCGCGACGGTCGCGGAATGATGGTCCCCGGCGGGTTGAGCTTCTCGGTGTTGATCATGGCCACCGGGATCACCGGCACCCCGGTGTCCAGGGCCACCCGGGCCAGGCCCGTCTTACCCTTGTAGAGCCGCCCATCCGGAGAACGTGTGCCCTCCGGATACATCCCCATCAGGGTGCCCGCCTCGAGCTGCCGACGGGCGGCGGTCAACGCACCCGCGGCGGCCTCGGCGCCCGATCGGTCGATGGGGATCTGCCCGACCGCGGAGAAGAACCAGCGCTGGAACGCACCCTTGACCCCTGTGCCCGTGAAGTATTCGGCCTTGGCGAGAAAGTAGATCCGGCGGCGGACCATCAGCGGCAGATAGAAGCTGTCCATCACGGCGAGGTGATTACTCGCCAGGATCGCGGGCCCACGCTCCGGAATGTTCTCCAAGCCCTCGATCCTGGGTCGGCCGAGGACTCGCAGAATCGGTCCGAGCAGCACGTACTTGAATGCGTAATACCACATCGATGACTCCGAACCTCGTCGATCGCCGCCGCCTCAGACACTACCCGCCGAGACCTGGACCACAGGGTCGATATCCGCGCACAATTGGCGGTTACCGAAACCCGCTGAAACGATACCCGCAGAAACGATACACACCCTCAGCTTCGGGTGGGCGCCTCGGCGAGGTGCGTACTGATGGCCTGGCGCGCAACCTCGGCGGCACCCACCACACCGGCGCTCTCACCAAGCTGCGTGCCGCGGATCCGTGCCAGCTGCCGGTGTCCGGCACCGGTCACCAGACGCGCGTAATGTTCTCGCGCCTCGTCCAGGAACAGTCCCGACGCGGCCCCCACGCCACCGGCGAGCACGATCAGATCGGGATCGAAGATGTCGGCGATCATGGCGAGTCCCTGCCCGAGCGATTGCGCGAATTGCGCGAACGCCGCCAGCGCGACGGCGTCACCGTCGGCGGCAGCACCGGCGACGCGGCGGCCGGTGAGCGCACCCGGGTCTGCTGCGACATCTGCGGCCAGTTGACTGCGCCCCCAGTCCCCGTCGGCCAGCAGCTCAAGCACCGTGTCGACCAGAGCTGTTCCGCTGCAATACCGTTCCCAGCAGCCAAGCTTTCCGCAGGAACACGGCCGACCGTCCGGGACCACGGTGAGATGGCCGAGTTCGGGCGCCACACCGAAGCTGCCCCGATAGATCTGTCCGTCCAACAGCAGGCCCGCGCCGATGCCGGTGCCGATCGCGAGCACCAGCGAGTTCCGGCCGCCGGCCGCGGCCCCGAAACGTCGTTCGGCGACCGCAGCGGCATTGGCGTCGTGCTCGGCGAACACCGGGATGCCGATCCGGGCGGTCATGTCCTCGGCGACGGTGGCCTCCCGCCATGGCAGATGCGGCGCGAACCGGATCACCCGACGGTCCGGTGTCAGAAACCCGGCGATCGCCAGGCCGACAGCCTTGGCCGCCCACCGGGAGGTCAGCTCACCGACCAACCGGTCCAGACAGTGTTCGAGTGCCTGCGCGGTCGGCGGAGTTGCCGCACGCAACGTGTCGAGCATCGCACCACGGTCGTCGACCACCGACGCACGCACGCTGGTACCGCCGATGTCGATACCGATCGTCAAATCCCCCATCAGTCCTCACCTTCGAACTCGCGATGGTGGACGTCCGACGGACCACGCGTGTCGATACGTACCGCGATCTGCTGATAACCGGTGTCGGCGCGCGGAGAAGTCTGTGGGGTCGATCGCAGCGCACTCGCGATCGCCTCCAACACCGCGATCAACGCGGAGATGAGGCGGGCTAGCAGGTCACCGAGCTCGGCGAGCAGCGACGTGATCTCACCGGACAGGTCGACGAGATCCGCCACATCGGCGGCGGACTCGGGCGAACCCGCTCGGCCCCGACCCGACGCGCTCGACTGCCGCTGGCCCGTACCACCGAACATCGCGGCCACCTGGTCGATCTGGGCGGCCAGGCCCAACAGGAAGTCGCGCAGCGGATCACCGACTGGACCGCGCGCGTGGCCGGCGACGTTGTCGTCACCACTCCCGGTCGTGTCGTCCGAGGTCATCTGGGCAGCTCCCCCTGTCCGGCTCGGCAGTAGTGTACGCGACGTCGGCCGCGCCGCTGTGTGGCAGGCAAACGACGACGTCAGCGACCTTTCGGCCACAGCTTCGGATCCGGTACAAACCGCACGACGAGTTCGGTGCCGTCCCAGGCCGCGTCCACCACGACGCATCGCCGCAGCACCGAGGGCAACCGGACCGGATGGCGGAAGCTACCAACGGTGACCAGCAGGTCGTCACCGGATCGTCCGAGCTGCAGGGTGTCGGGTTCGGGAAGCCGTTGCCGCCACGTGAGTTCGAACACCCGATCCTGGCCGCGCACGGTCTCGGAACCGTCGTCGGCGCCGACCTCCGCCACGCGTGCGGCTCCGGTGCCACACCGGCGTCCGTCCGGGCGCGCGAACGTGACGCCGACCTTGCGAAGCCGGGCCGCCCGATCGATCGGCTCGTCCACCCGGTCGACGTTGATCACCTCGACGTCGCGGTCGTCGTGCACCACCGACCGTAGGCGCGCCACGCGACGGTCACAACCGTCACCGACCCCGCGGTTGACGATCACCGAACGCAGGGCAAGGCCCATCACATCGACATTTGCCAGCAAGGCCGGTAGCAGTCGCTCGGCGCGACCGTCGGTGCCGATCACCAGATGTACTGCGACACTGTGCGCATCGGTCGTCAGTTCGGCGATGTCGACACAGTCCCGGTCGATTGCGTCAACGGCCGCGGTCACCTGGGCCAGGACCGGCCGCTCTGCCGCAGCGGCCAGCCGGCGGTGGCGCGGCCACAACCGATTCAGCGCCTGACTGAGCACCGAGGCGGCCCGCAGGAACTCGAACGGGTCACCGAGTCCCGAGACGTCGACGACGATTCGTCGCCAGGTGCCGCCGGCCGCCTCGTCGCGGATCCGACGCAGCAGCAGGAAATCCTCGATACCCGGCAACGCGGCGAGTTCACCCGCGGAGATCTCCGATGCCACCCCGAGCCCCGGCAGCGATACCCGGGAACGGGCCACCGTCTCCGACAGCACGGCGGTGAAGTCGGACCACGACCGCTCCACCAGTCCGAGCCGATCCAACGACAACAGATGCAGTCGGGACGACACCGCCACCGGCTCCGCCGACGTTCGGTAGACACCGAACAGTTCCGCGGTCGGCGACCAGCGGTCCACGGTGATCAGCAGCGTGTCCTGCTCGGGCACGAGACCGCTTCCGGCGCCGCGGGTCCGGGGTCCGGCCCGCTGTCCGCGGGCCCGACCCAGTGCCCCCGATGCCGCGGCCACCGAGACCCCGGCGCCACCCGGCCCGATCACCACATGAATGGGCGTGAGATCGATCAGCCTTCGACCCTCTTCTTCAAGTCGTTCAGTGCGGCCTCGGTGATGGCCTTCTCCGCACGCCGTTTGAGTTGCCCGATCATCGGCACCAGCAGATCCACCATGAGTTCATAGGTGACCTTGGTGGAACCCGGGACCTGCTGGGACAACACGTATCGCCCGCGTTGGTCACGTTGCAGATCGCTGCTGACCAGTGTCCATGCCACCGTCCGGTCGTCGGCACCCCAGTCGTAGCTCAGAACATAAGTGTCCTGGAGCACGCCGGCATCGAGGACGAACCGCACCACTCGCGGCCGACCGTCGACCCCGGTCTCGATCACCTCCACCTCCCGCGCCGCGGACACCCAGTCGGGATAGTGATCGAAATCGGCGATAACCGCCATGATGTCGGACGCGTCGGCGTTGATCACGATGGAACGCTCGGTGTGGTCGGCCATCACCGCACCACTTTCGTGGCCGTCGCGTTCGCCGACGTGGTGTCGGCGTCGGGGTCCCGGGTCGCCGGTCCGCCGACCACACGCCCGGACTCCAGGCGCGCCTTCACCTCGAAAGACATCGCCCGGCCGGCGGCGCGACGGCGACGGTTGGCCTCGGCGAGCCCATCCGCATCCCAGGCGCCTGCCCCGGTGTCCACCGGTTCGGCGTGCAGGAAGTAGTGCAGGGTGAACCCGTCGAGGACCGGTTCGCACCAGACCTCCATACTGCCCACCAGTGGACCGTCCACCGTCCAGCGAACGCCCTGCGCACCGCGATCCTCGATGACGCCGAGACGGAGATCGGGCCACCAGCGCCGCCAGTTGCCCTGGTCCCCGACCGCCTCGGCGGCCAGCGACGGAGCCGCCGCGACAAAGGTCTCGTCGGCCACCTGAATGCTCGTCACGTTCACTAGCTTCACATACTCTCGGTGGCCCCGGACAGCAGACCTGACGGGACGCGCGTACGGTTTGCGCGGCGACGGGACTACCATCGCTGATGAGAACCGAGGCTGAAAGGTGGCCCGATGACCGAGTTCAGCGTGCCGGCGCGCTTCTCCATCCCGGAGAATGCCGACTGCACGGACATCATCTTCCGGATCGCCGAGCGCGAACCCGACAAGGTGGTCTTCCGACGCAAGGTCGACACGGATTGGCAGCCGGTCACCGCCGCCGAGGCGGCCGCGCAGATCACCGCCATCGCCAAGGGCCTGATCGCCGTGGGCGTGTCGCCCGGCGACCGCGTCGCACTGCTCTCGCGTACTCGCCTCGAGTGGAACCTGATCGATTTCGCGATCTGGTCGGCCGGTGCCATCACGGTGCCCATCTACGATTCGTCGTCCGGACCGCAGATCGAATGGATCATGCGCGATTCCGGGGCCGGGGCGATCATCGTCGAAGATGACGGCCATCGTCGGATCGTCGACGGCATCGACGGCCTCGATTCGGTGGACGTCTTCCAGATCGACGCGTCCGACGGTGACGGCGCGATCGCGCACCTCACTGCGGTGGGCGCCGAGGTCCACGACGACGAGGTACTCAAGCGGCGCACCGCCCTGCGTTGCGCCGATCCGGCCACGCTGATCTACACCTCCGGAACCACCGGTCGCCCCAAAGGATGCGAGCTGACGCACGCCAACATGCTTTCCGAGGTGCGCGGGGTCCTGGAGAGCCCGATGCACACCCTGCTGGGCCCGGGCAAACGTCTGCTCATGTTCCTGCCGCTGGCACATGTCCTCGCCCGCGCCATCACCCTGGTGGCCATCGAGGCCGGGGTGGAGGTCGGCCACCACGCCGATACCCGCACCCTGGTCGCCGAGTTCGCAACGTTCCGGCCGTCGGTGATCCTCTCGGTGCCACGGGTGTTCGAGAAGGTCTACAACACCGCACAGCAGTCCGCCCACGACGACGGGAAGGGCAGGATCTTCGACCTGGCCGCGGATGTGGCGATCGAGTACTCCTCCGCCGACGAACGCGGTTCGGTCGGACTGTTCCTCAAGTTAAAGCACGCAGTGTTCGATCGTCTCGTCTACGGAAAGTTGCGCGCCGCTCTGGGCGGGCAGTGCGAGGCCGCGATCTCGGGTGGCGCACCCCTGGGCGCACGCCTCGGCCACTTCTTCCGCGGCATCGGAATTCCGGTGTACGAAGGCTACGGACTCACCGAGACCACGGCGGCGTTCAGCGTCAACACCCCCGGCGCCGTGAAAGTCGGTACCGTCGGGAAACCGTTGCCGGGCAACCGCGTCCGGATCGCCGACGATGGCGAGGTAATGCTGTCGGGTGGTGTGGTCTTCGCCGAGTACTGGCAAAATCCGGAGGCGACGGCAACTGCTGTCGAAGACGGCTGGTTCCACACCGGTGACCTCGGCACACTCGACGAGGACGGCTACCTGACGATCACCGGACGGAAGAAAGAGCTGATCGTCACCGCCGGCGGCAAGAACGTCTCTCCGGCGGGTCTCGAGGACGTGATCCGGGCCAATGCACTCATCTCGCAGGCACTCGTCATCGGCGACGCGAAACCGTTCATCGCAGCGCTGGTCACGATCGATCCGGAGGCGTTCGGCGGCTGGAAGCAGCGCAACGGGAAGCCTTCCGACGCCACGGTTGCCGACCTGGTCGACGATCCGGACCTGCGGGCCGAGGTGCAGGGCGCGGTCGACGCCGCCAACGAGACCGTCTCGCACGCCGAGGCGATCAAGAAGTTCCGGGTGCTCGCCGACGACTTCACCGAGGAGACCGGCGAGATGACGCCGACGCTGAAGGTCAAGCGGAATGTGGTGGTCGACAAGTTCTCCGACGACATCGACGCGATCTACGCGCGGTAGCCGACATCGCACGGCGCCAGGCGGGTGGCTCGAGCTACAGCAGCTGACGTAGACGTGCCGCGATGGCACTCCACTGCCAGCTCTGCAGCACGTGTTCGCGTCCGTTGGCGCCCATCTCGGCGGCAGCGGAGCGATCGCTGAGGACCGCGGTGATGGCGAGCGCCACGGCGTCGATGTCGGTCCCGTCGACCACGGTGCCCGTGACGCCTTCCACCACGGTCTCGGGCGCTCCGCCGGATTGTCCGGCCACCACCGGCACCCCTGTGGCCGATGCCTCGAGGTAGACGATGCCCAACCCCTCCACGTCGAGCCCACCCCCACGGGTGCGGGCCGGCATGGCGAAGACGTCGGCGACATTGTGGTAGTCGGGTAGCTCCGCCGACGGCACCGAACCGGTGAACACCACGTGGTCGGCGACCCCGTCGTCGTCGGCGAGTCGATGCAGGCGCTCCGCATAGGGGCCACCACCGACGATCACCAGCACCACGTCACCGACCTCGCGACGGATCAACGGCAGCGCCCGGATCAGGACGTCCTGACCCTTGCGCGGCACCAGTCGGGACAGACACAGCACCGTCGGACGATCGCCCAGTTCCAACCGGTCGCGTAGGCGCCGACGTGCGCCGGGATCAGGCGCGAAGCGGTCGGTGTCCACGCCCGGCGGTAGGTACTCCAGTGCGGCGTGCGCACCGAACGCGGATGCGAAACGGCCACGCGTATAACGACTCACGAAGGTCACCGCGTCGGTGTGTCGACCGATGTGGGCGAGCACCTGCCGGGCGACCGGCAGCATCGACCAACCGACCTCGTGCCCGTGCGTGCTCGCAACGACCCGTTGTGCCCCCGCCCGCCGCATCGCCGGGGCGAGCGTCGCCAATGGCGCGGCGGCACCGAACCACACCGTCGAGATGTCATGGGTCGCGATGAGCCGGGCGGCACGCCGCGCGACGGCCGGTGTCGGCAACATCAGCGACGTCGGGTGACGGACAATTGTGTAGAGCTGCGCGGCGTCGAACTCCTCGTGTCCCCGCCATCGCGGTGCGTAGACCACCACTTCCTCGGGCGGCAACAGATCCACCAAATTCTGCAGATACGACTGGATTCCGCCCGGCCGGGGCGGAAAATCGTTGGTCACCAACAAAGTACGTCGCATCAGCGCACCTGGGTGCTCAGCCAGCGCCGCCATCCCGCGACGAATTCGGTACGCGACACACCGAGCACGTCCACGATGGCCTCATCCTGCTGCGCGGTGTCGTCGGTGGCCGCGACTCCGATGTAGAGCTCACGCAGCCGGTCCTCGCCGTAGCGGTCGGCGACGTAGGCCGCCACCGACCACGCGGACTGGTAAGCACGTCGTGCGCCGTCGGAATCGACCGCGAAGTCGCGGTCGGCGGGTAGGTCCGCGGGGAGGTCGCCGACGTCCACGGCAGCCGCGAGATCCGGTGCCGCATCCGCGAACCGGGTATAGGTGCCGTTGCGTCCGACATATTCCGGTACTCCCTCGGTGATCCACAGCGGCGCGCCCGCCGCGGTGTCGACGCGCGCTGCGACATGGGTGAGCTCGTGGCGCAGCACCACGCCGAGTGCCGCATTCGACAGCCGCGCGGCACCCGGCGTGAGAACCACTCGCTGCCCCACCGCCACGCCGTCGTCAGTGTCGACACGACTGTAGACGGTTGCGGCGGCAGCTGCGGCGACGTCGGTCCCGGCGCTGCGCGTCAACGTCCGGAACTCGCCTGGGCGCGCGGTCGCCACCACGACCGCCCGCCGGGGCCAGTCCTCACCCCAGAACGCCGTCACCGCCTCCACCGAACCCGGCGCGAGTTCGCGGACACGCGCGACCACCTCGGCGGTCCCCGGATACGAGGCGATCACCGAGGTGCCGCCGGACGTCTGGACATCGGATGCTCCCAGGCCGGGCAGATCCCACAACTGGGTGGGAGCGGCGTCACCACCGATCGCTGCGCCATCACCGACCACCGTCCAGTCGTCGCCGTAGCGCGCCATCACCAGCTGCATGCCCACCACCACATCCGGTTCGTCGACCCCCGGGGTGCTCGCGCCGCCGAGGGCGTATCGGAGTTCGATCGGCGCCACCCACGAGTCCGAACTCCCCTGCGCGTCGAGTCGCTGCTGCAGGTCCGCAGGCACCAGCACCTCCGCCTCCGTGGTGGGCGCGACCTCGTATCGGAAATCTTTGAGCCGTAGTGCAGTTCCGCGCGGCGCCACGGTCGCGACCGTGGGGGACGAACCACTCGGCTGTGACCTGGGGGGCGCCGACGAGTTCGGTACGCGGCCGGTCGTCGGCGGCGACGAGAGCGGCGCGGTCGACGGCCGTGGGGCCGTTGGTCGCGGGGACTCCGCGCTCACGACGCTGCCGGAGAGGTTGACCGCAGCGGCGCGCAGTCGGGCACGGAACTCGGGTGTGGCGGCCGGATCGATGAGCCCGTCCACCCGATCTGCATCGCCTGCACTCAGCGCGCCACTGAGATCGTCGAGCGTTCGCTGTACGCCGTCCGCACGTTGTTGTTCAAAGACGTTCAGCGACGTCGTCGCGGTGGTGGACGCGCTGCTCGATGGCGCGCCCTGCTCGGCCGGGGCCGCACAACCGGCGAGGACCGCAACGGTGAGCACAGCGAGGAGTGCGCCCGGGGCCCGGCGCCACCGATCCGTCTGGTTGCCGGTCACCGGCACGCGTCCGTCGCCGATCGCCACTCAGTACCGACGGGCGGTGTTGTACGGTCCGGCATCGTCGATCGGCACGACCTTCACCGGCACGCCGAACGTCGAGGCATGGATCACGTAACCGTCGCCCACGTACATGCCGACGTGGTGGGCGTCGGAGTAGTAGATGATCAGGTCACCGGGCTTCAGGTTCTGTCGATCGACCGGTTGACCGGACCCGCTCTGCGCTTCACTGGACCGCGGCAATGTCTTGCCGGCCTGCTGGTAGGCCCACACCATCAGACCCGAACAGTCGAACGAACTGGGCCCGGTCGCGCCCCACACGTACGGATCACCGATACGAGTCAGCGCGGCCTGCACCGCGACGAGAGCCGACGAGGTTCCCTTGGGCACGAGCCGGGGGTCGAAGTCGAAATCTGGGCCGCGCAGGGCAGCGAGCTGCTTACCGGTCATCGATTCATAGACCGCCCGGATCTGCACCGCCTGCAGTTGCAGATTCGCCTGCTTGGCCTGCAGTTCCCCACGCGTTTTCTCCGCGGCGGCCACCGCCGTGGTCGCATCGGCCGCCGTCTTGTCTGCCGCCCGCTTGGCCTCGGTGGTGGTGGCGCGGGCGTCTTTGAGGCCCTGGAGATCTGCCGCGGATTGCCGGGAGATGAGCTCCAGACCGGACATCTGGTCGAGCAGCGCTTGCGGCGAGTCGCTGACGAGGACAGCGTAGAGCCGGTTGACCCGCGCTCCCTTGTAGCTGGCACGTACGACCGAGTCGACCCGGGTCTGGTAGTTCTCCAGCCGTTGCTGCGTCGATGCCAGGGTGCGATCGGCCTCGGTCGACGCCTTCTTCGCCTGAGCCACGATGCGCCGCTGCTTGTCGTATTCGATCTGGGCGTTGTGCATCGCCTCGGCCGATTTCTCGGCGTCGTCGCTCAGCTTCTTGTACTCGGCGAGGAGTTGGTCAGGAGTGCGAACCGGAGCCGCCGCCGCCGAACCGGCGGTCATCGCGGCACCGAACTGCCCGGACACCATTCCCAGCGCGACCAGGACCGCGACGAGCAGTACCGGCACGGGTCGTCTGTGTGTCCCCGACCGGCCGGAAACCACGGCTGTCACCTCTTCACCACCATTTCCCCCACATCACCGGGCGGTCGACGCCACTGGTCGGCCACGGACCCGCGTGATGTGTCGGGCGGATCACGTGATCACGTGATCCGCCCGACAAAGTCCACTCCGTGCTGCGGCGCGCTCGCTCAGTAACGACGGATTCCGGTCAGCGACCAATTGCTGACGTTGTCCTTCTTCACGGGCGTGCCGTAGGTCGACGAATGCACGAATTTGCCGTTGCCGGCGTAGATCCCGGCGTGGCCGCCACCGTTGAAGATCAGCACGTCTCCCGGCTTTGCCTGCGCGATCGAGGCGACCGGGGTGCCGCCGCCGAGCTGTCCGTAGCTGTCACGGGGGATGGTCTTGCCGGCCTTCTTGTACGACCAGTAGACGAGGCCGGAGCAGTCGAACGCGTTCGGCCCGGCCGCGCCGTAGGAGTACGGCGAGCCGATCTTGCTCTCGGCGTTGCTCACGGCCTTCTGCGCCACGGTGGGCTGCACGCCGAGGATGCCGCCGCCGCCACCTTTGGGCTGGAACTGCTGCGGGATCTGGTCGTTGTTGAGACCCGGGACCGTGAAGGTGCCGATGTTCGGGATCTCGACGCTGGCAGCCGGGTTCTTGGCCACCGGGGCGGCCTGCGGCGCAGCGGCCTTGGGCTCCTGGAATTGCTGGGGGATCTGCTTGCTGTCGACCCCAGGAAGTTCGAAACTGCCGATGTTCGGCACGTGAACCGGTGCGGCGAGCGCGGGACCTGCCGCAGCGGCGAGTGAGCCGACCGTGATCGACCCGGCCACAACCGCGCGCTTGGCCACTTTGCTGCCCCGGTTGGGCTGCTCCAAACGATGTTTCGCCACGAAGCGACTTCTCCTTGCTCTCCCTTCGACCGCCGACCGGGTTAGCTGTCGGATTCGGGCCGGAAGAATGGCCCTACGCAGCACATCCGACGACAAACAGCGTCGTCGGGCATGCGCGATTCACCCCAATTCGGATTGCTCCGAAACTGATGGTTCCCCGGTTCGCCCAGATGGGCGATTGAGCGGTGACCGATCCAGACCACTCCTGTTGGAGCGGGACGCTCTGAAAAGGTCTCGGAAAGGTTACGAAATCGAATGCGGGTCTGTCCACCGACCGACTTAGGCCGGTCGCGCACCGAAATCTCAACCAGCGCGCAGAATCCGCAGGCGCTGCCCCGAAACAGCCTCTTGAACAGTGGTTTTACTCGTTCTTGCAGATACTGCAGACGCTCTGGTGACCATCGCAGCATCGACGAAGACATCGATCGCGGCGTCGATCACCGCGTCCGGCGAACGGCCCGATTCCGTGACCTTTCCTCCACCTTGACCCACCGGGTTTTCGCAGTTGGGGGCATCGAAGAGGACCTGCATCATGCATCCGTCACAGGCGGCCGGACGGCCCGGGCAGGTCTGGCAATCGACGTACATCTGTGATCTCCATCTCACTTGGCTACGGTCGGGATGTCGACGCGTGTCGGAGTCGCCCTCCGGCCCGATTCGTCGCTTGCGATGAAGCGTAGGAACGACCACCGACAGAAAATGCACGAAGGACACCAAACCCACCGTTCCCGCCTGTCACATCAGCATCTGTCGTTGCATCGAACTAATGTTCGGTGCGTGGCTATCAAGGCGGTGGGCGACGGACAACTCACCTTTTCCGATCTCGACGGTGACGCCGGTCTCGACGACGACGATTTCGACCGCTCACTGTTCGACACCACGATGGTCGTCGTCGACCTCGAGACCACCGGCGGCAGCGCGGCGAACGATGAGATCACCGAGATCGGGGCCGTCAAGATCCGCGGCGGCGAGGTGATCGGCGAATTCGCCACCCTCGTCGACCCCGGATGTCCGATCCCGCCCAAGATCGTCACGCTCACCGGGATCACCGAGGCGATGGTTGCGGATGCGCCCATGATCGGCGAGGTGCTCTCCTCGTTCGTGGAGTTCGCCCGAGGAGCGATCCTGGTGGCCCACAACGCACGGTTCGACATGGGCTTCCTGCGGCACAACGCCCGCGCCCTCGGCATCGAATGGCCGTTCCACACCAGCTTGTGCACGGTCACATTGGCGCGGCGCGTTCTCACCCGCGACGAGGCCCCGTCGGTGCGGCTGTCGGTCCTCGCCGACCTATTCAACGTCTCGGTTCGGCCCACCCACCGCGCGCTCGACGACGCCCGGGCGACCGTCGAGGTGCTGCACCATCTGCTCGAACGGGTCGGCAACCAGGGTGTCGGCACCTACCGCGAGCTGACCGCCTATCTGCCCCGGACCAATCCACGCCTACGTGCCAAGCGGTCGATGGCGCAGAGTCTGCCGGCGCGGCCGGGGGTGTATCTGTTTCGCGGGCCATCTGACGAGGTCCTCTATGTGGGTACCGCGGTGGACCTGCGTCGGCGGGTGTCGTCCTACTTCACCGGCAGCGACCCGCGTCCGCGGATGAGTGAGATGGTGGGGCTGGCCACACGGGTCGATCACATCGAATGCGCTCATGGGCTCGAAGCCGGAGTACGCGAACTGCGCCTGCTGGCCGCCCACGCACCCGCCTACAACCGCCGCTCGACGCAACCGCATCGTGGGTGGTGGGTGGTGCTGACCGGTGAACGGTTCCCTCGTCTGAAGGTCTCACGCACCCCGACCGAGGACAGCATCGGCCCCATCGGTAATCGCACCACCGCCGCCACCATTGCCGACATGCTCGCGGCGGCCACCGGTCTGCGGAGCTGCACGACACGCAGCGGGTCCGCCTCCCACCACTGGTGCCGTTCCGAGGCGGCCGGTGGGCCTCGCATCGGAGGCTGCCACGCCGCTTCGGATCGGCCGCTGACACTCCCCGACTATTTGCCTCGGGTCTCGGCTGTCCGCGATGTCATGACCGGCGATTCCGACGTGGCGCTCGCGACACTCACCGATCGCCTGACACACCTGTCCGAGATGCAGATGTTCGAGAGCGCCGCCCGCCACCGGGACCGCTTGTCGGCGACCATAGACGTGCTCGCGCGATGTCAGCGGTTGTCCGCACTGAATCGGATCGCCGAACTGGTGGTGGCCCGGCGTGACGAGCAGCACGGATGGGAGCTGGCGGTGATCAGACACGGCCGTCTCGCAGGTGCAGGCGTCGCGCGTCGCGGTGTGCCGCCGATGCCGGTGGTCGACACCCTCGTGGCCGCCGCCGAAACCGTCCTTCCGGGTGTCGGCCCCCTGTTCGGGGCCCCCGCCGAGGAGTCCGCGCTGCTCTACCGCTGGGTCACCGAACCCGGCGCGCGCATCGTCGGGGCCAGCGAGCCGTTCGTTCTGCCGGGCGCATGCGCACAACGATGGTCGGCCTGGTCGCGTGTCGCCCACGACGCACGCGAGTCGCCCCGTCGCGCCGGGTGACACGACGCACCGCACTACAGTGTCAACCATGATCACCGCCATCGTCCTGATCCACGCCGACGTCCACCAGATCCCGGAGACCGCGCAGGCAGTGGCCGACATCCCCGGGGTGTCGGAGGTCTATTCGTGCGCCGGTGACGTGGACCTGATCGCGAAGATCAAGGTGCGTGACCACGACCAGATCGCGGACGTGGTGACCGGCAAGATCAATCGACTGCCCGGGGTGACCCACAGCGCCACTCACATCGCATTCCGCAGTTACTCGCGGTCAGATGTCGAAGGCGGATTCTCCATCGGCGAGGAGTGAACAGGGCCCGTCCCCGACCAACACGGGTCTCGGCCTGATGCGGATCTCAGCGCTCGTCGGCGAGTTCGGCGCTGAGCGACGCCCAGCGTTCGAGTAGACGGGCGACGTCACCGCCGTCGAGCACCGCAGCCGCGCGGGTCATCGCCTCGACCATCGCATCCGTCAGCCCGCTGTCGGTCAGCACGGCGCGTTGTTCGAATGCGACCAGCGCCGCCGCCGCATTGAGGAGCACGGCATCGCGCACCGGACCGCGGGTGCCCGCGAACAGATCGCGCGCGATAGCGGCGTTGCGCTGCGCATCGCCACCCTGCAAGGCGGCCAGTTCGACGCGTTCGACCCCGAGGTCGGCGGGATCGAGAGCGAGCCGGGTGACCTGACCATCGACGACCTGCCACACCGTGGATGTGGTCGTGGTGGTCAGTTCGTCGAGTCCGTCGTCGCCACGCACCACCAGTGCCGAACTGCCACGGTCGGCGAACGCTTGCGCCAGTACCGGCGCGAGATCGTCGAACGCACATCCGATCAGGCCACTCGAGGGCCGCGCCGGGTTCGTCAACGGCCCCAGCACGTTGAACACGGTCGGGATACCGATCTGCTTGCGGGGCGGTCCGGTGAACCGGAACGCCGGGTGGAACACCGGTGCGAAGCAGAAGCCGATGTTCACCTCGTCCACGCATCGCGCCACCGCGTCGGGCCCGAGCGTGATGTCGACGCCGAGGGCTTCGAGCACATCGGCACCGCCGCTCTTCGACGACGCCGCACGATTGCCGTGTTTGACGACGGGCACACCCGCAGCAGCCACCACCATCGAGGTCATCGTGGAGATGTTCACCGTGTGCGAGCGGTCTCCGCCGGTGCCCACGATGTCCACCGCCGGCCGACTCACCTCGACGAGGGCCGCGTGCTCCAGCATCGCCGACGCCAGGCCGCGTAGTTCGGCGGGAGCCGCGCCCTTCATCTTCACCCCGACACCGAATGCAGCGATCTGCGCGCCGGTCGCGGCATCGCTCATGATCTCGTTCATCGCCCACGACGCCTCGTCGACGGTGAGATCGATCCGGTCGGTGACGCGTCCGAGGATGTGCGGCCAGGTGTACGCGGAAGAGTCCGTGCTGCTCACAGAGAAAACAGTAGTGGCCCGCCGATCAGCGACCCGCCACCGGTGGCTGCAGGACCTGCCAGCGCAGCACTTCGCCACCGTGTCGCGAACCGAGGCTGGCCATCCGTGAGCGCTCCTGCGACAGATGCATGGCATCGAGCAGCTGCACCCGAGCGAGCACGACGATCACCTCGTCGGCAGTGCCGGTGTCGGATGCTAGTCCGTCGACGGGCCCCACCTTGGCCGATTGGTACCCGTCCAGCCCGGCGAGCGCGACCGCGTCGTCGACCTGCGAGGAGGGCAGTCGCAGCACATGACGCAGCACCACCTCGTCGTCGGCCCGCCACGCCGAGTCGGCCAGGGCAGTCGAACTCGCCACGGCATCGTCTGCGGATTCGACGACCACCACCAGGCTCGGGTCGTCGACCTGCACCTGCGCGGCCACCTCACGTCGGCCCAGTACCCGGTCACGCAACCGCGTGAGTCGGCCCACCTCCACCGGGCGGCCGTTGAGGTCACGCCGCACCGGCGAGGCCTCCGGTCCACCAGCTCGATTCACCCGTCACACCTCCAGGAAACCATGCTCGTCCAGACACGCCGGAACAGTCGGCGACCGGCGACTACCAGCGACGAAACAAAAAGTTCCGGTGAATATCGGACCCAAGTGGTCAGCCCTTACTACGAACCGTCATACTTCATTTTGTGACTAGCGCTGTAGGTACCTCAGGAACAGCCATCACCTCGCGCGTGCACTCGCTGAACCGGCCCAACATGGTCAGCGTCGGCACGATCGTGTGGCTGTCCAGTGAGCTCATGTTCTTCGCTGGACTGTTCGCGATGTATTTCGTCGCGCGCGCCAACTCCTCGGTGGGTTGGCCACCGGAGCCGACCGAGCTCAACCTCACCCTCGCGATCCCGGTGACGACAGTGCTGATCCTGTCGTCGGTGACGTGCCAGATGGGTGTGTTCGCCGCCGAGCGCGGCGACGTCTTCGGTCTGCGCCGCTGGTATGTGCTGACGTTCCTGATGGGTGCGTTCTTCGTGGCCGGACAGGGCTATGAGTACTACCACCTGGTGCACGAGGGCACGACGCTGAGCTCGAGCGCCTATGGTTCGGTCTTCTACATGGCCACCGGTTTCCATGGCCTGCACGTCATCGGTGGTCTGGTTGCCTTCATCTTCCTGCTGATCCGCACGAAGTTGTCCAAGTTCACGCCGGCCCAGGCCACCGCCGCCATCGTGGTGTCGTACTACTGGCACTTCGTCGACATCGTCTGGATCGGCCTCTTCGTCACGATCTACTTCATCAGGTAGCCGTTCCCGGCACGCCTGCACAACAGTCCGCCCGCTTAGTAGAGAGTCACAGATGAGTTCATCTCCACCGCGACCGTCGGATAACGACGACGTGGCCGCCGGTACGGATTCCCCGGTCGGCGCCACCCCGGCGCGCAAGGCGAAGTCCCGACGCAAACTGCGTCGTCGTGCGAGCGGCACTCTGCTGCTGCTCGTCGGTCTGCTGACCGCCGGTGTTCTGGCATCGGTCCTGACGCCCAAACCTCAGGTAGCCGTCGCCGACGAATCGAACGCCGCCCTGATCGCCGACGGCAAGAAGCTCTACGAGACCTCGTGCATCACCTGTCACGGCGCCAACCTGCAGGGTGTGGACGATCGCGGCCCGGCTCTGTTGGGCGTGGGCGATGCAGCGGTGTACTTCCAGGTCTCCACCGGCCGCATGCCGGCCGCGCGCGGCGAGGCCCAGGCCACCCGCAAGCCGCCGAAGTTCACCAAGGCCCAGATCGACCAGCTCGGCGCCTACATCCAGTCCGAGGGCGGCGGTCCGCAGGTCATCTACGAGCGCAACGCCGATGGCTCGGTGAAGATGGAAGACGGCCTACCCGTGCTCGCCCAGGAGTCGCTGCGCGGCGACAACCTCGGCCGCGGCAGCGAGTTGTTCCGCCTCAACTGCGCCTCGTGCCACAACTTCACCGGTCGTGGTGGTGCGCTGTCGTCGGGCAAGTTCGCCCCCAACCTCGATGGCGTCGAAGAGCAGCAGATCTATACGGCGATGCTAACCGGACCGCAGAACATGCCGAAGTTCTCCAACCGGCAGCTGTCGCTGGAGGAGAAGCGCGACATCATCGGCTTCATCAAGTACGTCACCGAGTCCAATCCGCAGGGCGGCCTGAACATCGGCGGTTTCGGCCCCGTCAGTGAGGGCATGGTGATGTGGGCGATCGGCGTCACGGCGATCGTCGCCGGCGCGATGTGGATGGGATCACGGACATGAGTGCACACGACGGTAAGGACACCCCGTCGCAGGACGAGCTCGACCAGATGAGCAACGACGATCTGGTCAAACTCGGCACCAACCTCGACGGCGTGGAGATCATCCACCGCGCCGAACGGTTCCCGGAGCCGGGCACCGGCGTGGAGAAGCGCGCCGAGCGTCAGGTCGCGATCTGGTTCACCATCGCCGGTCTGTCCGCGATCGCCTGCTTCATCATCTTCATCTGGAACCACTGGGAGTTCGCACTCCCCGATTCCGCCGACTACTGGCGCTACACCCTCAACACTCCTCTGTTGGGGATCACCTTCGGTCTGTCGGTGCTGTCGATCGGCATCGGCATGGTGATCTTCACCAAGAAGTTCATCCCTGCCGAGATCTCCGTGCAGGATCGCCATGACGGTGGTTCCAACGAGGTCGACAGGCGGACCGTCGCAGCGGAGTTCAACGACTCCCTGACCACCTCGACCCTGCCGCGTCGCAAGATGATTCTCGGATCGGCCGCCTTCGGACTCGGCGCCTTCGCGGTCACCGGGCTCGTCGCCGGCCTCGGCGGCATCATCAAGAACCCGTGGGCCAAGGGCGACGATGCGCCGCTGTGGCACACCGGTTGGTCGCCGATCTACAACCCCGCCGACGATCCCAACGAGACCGTCTTCCTACGCCGCGACACCGGCAACCCGCACCAGGTCGCCCTGGTCCGGCCGGAAGACCTCGACGCGGGCGCCATGGAGACGGTCTTCCCGTGGCGCGTGTCCGACGGGTACGGCGAGACCGAGGAGTCACGCCACAAGCTCGTCGAGGGTCTGCGTTACGTCAGCAACCCCGTCATGCTCATCCGCTTGCGCCCCGAGGACGCTGCCCGCGCCATCAAGCGCAAGGGGCAGGAGAGCTTCAACTACGGCGACTACTTCGCCTACACGAAGGTGTGCAGCCACCTTGGCTGCCCCACCTCGCTGTACGAGCAGCGGACCAACCGCATCCTCTGCCCGTGCCACCAGTCGCAGTTCGACGCGCTCGAATACGCCAAGCCGGTCTTCGGTCCGGCCGCCCGAGCACTGGCGCAGCTGCCGATCACAGTGAACAATCAGGGATACATGGTCGCCGCAGGCGACTTCATCGAACCCGTCGGACCGGCATTTTGGGAGCGTAAGTCATGACCATCGCCGACCGTGTCGCGGCGCAGGCCAACGAGGTCGACTCGCGATATCACGCCGCCCCGGGCATCCGGCGGCAGATCAACAAGGTGTTCCCCACCCACTGGTCGTTCCTGCTGGGTGAGATTGCGCTGTACAGCTTCGTCATCCTGCTGGTCTCGGGTGTCTACCTGACCCTGTTCTTCGATCCGTCGATGAGCGAGGTCATCTACGACGGCGCCTATCAGCCACTCAATGGCGTGATGATGACCAAGGCGTACGCCACCACCCTGGACATCTCGTTCGAGGTTCGTGGCGGCCTGTTCGTGCGTCAGATCCATCACTGGGCGGCACTGCTGTTCGCGGCGTCGATCGTGGTGCACATGGCGCGCATCTTCTTCACCGGCGCGTTCCGTCGTCCGCGTGAGGCCAACTGGATCATCGGCTGCGTCTTGCTGATCCTGGCCATGTTCGAGGGCTTCTTCGGCTACTCGCTGCCCGACGACCTGCTCTCGGGTACCGGCGTCCGCGCCGCCATGAGCGGTATCGTCCTCGGTATCCCGCTGATCGGCACCTGGATCCACTGGGCTTTGTTCGGCGGCCAGTTCCCCGGCGACATCATCATCCCGCGCCTGTACATGATGCATATCCTGCTGTTCCCAGGGATCATCTTGGCGTTGATCGGCGCGCATCTGGCACTGGTCTGGTACCAGAAGCACACCCAATTCCCCGGCCCCGGCCGCACCGAGAAGAACGTCGTCGGTGTGCGTATCCTGCCGGTGTTCGCAGTCAAGTCAGGTGCGTTCTTCGCGATCACCACCGGTGTGCTGGCCATGATGGCGGGCATTTTCCAGATCAACCCGGTCTGGACCATCGGCCCCTACAACCCGGCGCACGTGTCCGCGGGCTCCCAGCCCGACATCTACATGATGTGGACGGACGGTCTGGCCAGACTCATGCCCGCCTGGGAGTTGTACCTGGGCAATTACACGATCCCGGCGATCTTCTGGGTGGTCGTGGTCATCACCATCATGTTCGGGGTGATGTTCGCCTACCCGTGGATCGAGAAGCGGTTGACCGGCGACGATGCGCATCACAACCTGCTGCAGCGTCCGCGTGACGTGCCGGTGCGCACCGGTATCGGCGCAATGGCACTGTCGTTCTGGATCATCCTGACCCTGTCGTGCATGAACGACATCATCGCGCTGAAGTTCGACATCTCGCTGAACGCGACCACCTGGATGGGCCGGATCGGTCTGATCGTGGTGCCGCCGCTGGCCTACTTCATCGCCTACCGGTGGGCACTGTCGCTGCAGCGCAGTGACCGCGCGGTGCTGGCCCACGGCATCGAGACCGGCATCATCAAGCGGCTGCCGCAGGGTGAGTACATCGAGGTACACCAACCTCTCGGCCCGGTCGACGACCACGGCCACCCGATCCCGCTCCCCTACGAGGGTGCCGCACTGCCGAAGCGGATGAACAAACTCGGTTCGGCAGGAGCACCCGGTACCGGCTCGATCCTGCTCGAGGATCCGCCGGAGCAGCAGATCCGCAACACCGAGCGCGAGCACGAGGTGGAGAAGTCCGAGCAGCAGGCACTGCGCGAACTGCAGGCCAAGGGTGGCAACCCGCTCGACTGATCTGCGGTGAGCATCGACCACGGCCGCCGTCGCACATCGCGACGGCGGCCGTGGTCGTTCGCGTGCGTAGGATCGAGGAGTGATCAGTCCGCGCCGCTCGCCACGTGCCGCTCTCCGATCCCGCTGGGACTCCACGGGTTTGCGCGAGATCACCCGCGGACTGGGCACACTGGACGCGGAGATATTCGAGACCATTGCGCAGTCCCACTCCCCCGGACTCGACGCAGTGATGCCACGGCTGACCCGGGCCGCCGATCATTCGAAACTCTGGTTCGCGATCGCCGGCGCGATGGCACTCGGCGGTGGCGCGACGGCGCAACGTGCCGCGGTACGCGGAGTTGTGACGGTCGGCGTGACGAGCGTGCTCACCAACCAGATAGCCAAACGCATCCGCAGTCGTCCTCGGCCCGAGACGGCATCGGTTCCGCTGCAGCGGCGATCTCGGCGGACCCCGACCTCCAACTCGCTGCCGTCGGGACACTCGGCCAGCGCGGCCGCCTTCGCCATGGGCGTCGGCATCGAACACGCCCCGACGGGACTCGTCCTCGGTGGCCTGGCCGGCCTGGTCGGGCTGTCCCGCATCGCCACCGGCGCACACTACCCCGGAGATGTCTTGGCCGGGTTCGGGATCGGGGCGACCATCGCAGTCATCGGCGGGCGTCTGGTGCCGCCCATCACCACTCACGACATCGCGATCGCCCCGCCGTCGGATGTACCCGCGCCGGCGTGTCCGGCTGGGGCGGGCGTGGTGGTGGTCGGTAATCCGGCGTCGGGGTCCGGCAACGGACGACAGGTGCTCGACAAAGTGCGAGCACTACTCCCCGACGCGGAAATCATCGAAATCGGCCCCGACGACGACATGCCCGATCTCTTACGTCGGGCCGCGGAACGGGCCGACGTACTGGCAGTGTCCGGCGGCGACGGCACCGTCGCCTGCGCCGCGCCTGTGGCGCTCGGGGCGGGGATTCCCCTGGCGGTTCTGCCCGGCGGTACGTTCAATCACTTCGCCCGGGATCTGGGCATCCGGTCGGTGGCCGACACCGTCGGCGCCATCGCCGAAGGCCGCGTGACACGCGTGGACATCGTCCGGCTCAACGATGACACGGTCGTGTTGAACACGGCTAGTATCGGCGCGTACCCGCATTTCGTCCGCACCCGGACCCGCCTGCAGCACAAACGTAGTCGGCCTTTCGCCACCGCCGTCGCGCTCATGGCCACGCTACGCCGCACCCGCCCCGTCCGGATTCGTGTCGACGGGGTGGTCATGGAGACGTCGCTGTTCCTGCTCGGCAATTCGTTGTACCGGCCGTCCGGTTTCGCACCATCGCGACGACTGCGGATCGACGACGGACTACTCGATGTACGCATCCTCGAGGTCGGTCACCGATTCGCACTCGCACGTCTGGTGAGTTCCATGCTCACCGGACGGTTAGAGCGGTCGCCGCTGTATCACGAGCTGCAGGTGCCCGAGTTCTCGTTCTCCGCGGTGGACGAGCCGCTCGTGGTGGCCCACGACGGCGAGGTCGGTGAGAGCTACGACGAGGCCACATTCCGCGTCGATTACCGTGCGCTGTCGGTCTATACCCCGGCGCCCCGACGCTGACGGCGATCCCCGACGGGGCCAGCCGTCGTACGACGACAACGGCCGCCTCCGACCAGCGTGGTCAGGGAGGCGGCCGTTGTCAGAGGCTGCTGTGGGTCAGTGCTTCTCCGGACCCACGTGGTACTCGAAAACGAGTCCTGCCGCGGTGCCGATGATGACGAACCCCGCGAAGATCGCGAACCACAGGTTGTGGGTGGCGAAACCGATGCCGAACAGGGCGGCGCCGAAGGCCAACAGGATCGGCCACCAGGAGTGCGGGCTGAAGAAGCCCAATTCGCCTGCGCCGTCCTCGACCTCGGCGTCTTCGTAGTCCTCGGGACGGATCTCGACACGACGAGCGACGAACCGGAAGTAGGTGCCGGCGATCAGCGTCAGGCCGGCACTGAAGAACATTCCGGTCACGCCCACCCACTCGACGCCGCGACTCGCGAACGCAGTACAGATCGTGTAGATGATGCCCGCGAGGAAGAAGAATGCCGTCAGCAATTCGAAGATTCGGGCTTCGATTTTCATCCGTTTGCTCCCACCGTGCAGTTAGGCAAGGACGTGTTGGAGGCATCACCGAGGTCGGTCGGGGTGTCGCCGTCGGTGGCGCGTCGCGTGTCGAACGGAACCGTCGTCACCGACTCGGGAACCTCGCAGATCTCTTCGAGCGCCTGCGCATTGGTCGCCTGCGGGTTGTCCTCCCGATAGCGGATGTAGGCGTCGAACTTCTCCGGCGAAACCGCACGGACCTCGAAGTTCATCATCGAGTGATAGGTGCCGCACATCTCGGCGCAACGCCCGACGAAGGCACCCTCCCGGTCGATGCTGGAGATCTGGAAGACGTTGTCGGAGTGGTTCTGCTCCGGGAACGGCATCACGTCGCGCTTGAAGAGGAACTCCGGCACCCAGAATGAGTGGATGACGTCGGCCGCGGCGATCTCGAACTCGATGCGCTGGCCCGTCGGCAGCACCAACACGGGGATCTCGTTCGACGATCCGACCGTTTCGATCTGGTTGAACTGCAGGTAGTTCCGGATATCGTCGTCGCGACCGCCGGCCGGGAGGGGCAGCTCCTCACCGTGGTGGCTGGCCTCGTTGCGTGCCTGCAGCTCGAACGGGCTGCCTTCGCCCTCGAAGCCGTCATAGCGCGAGCCGTCGGTGAACTCGACCTCGCGGTAGCCGAACTTCCAGTTCCACTGGAACGCGGTCACGTCGACGACGACCTTGGAGTCGTCGGTCTTGCTCTCGACGTCGTTCTGGACCACGACGGTGAAGTAGAAGAGCACGGCGATGATCACGAACGGGATCGCCGTGTAGGTCAGTTCCAGCGGCACGTTGTACGCGGTCTGCCGGGGGAAGACGTCCTTGCCGGGCTTGGCCCGGTGGAAGGTGATGGTCCAGAAGATCAGGGCCCACACCAGGATGCCCATGAGGAGTGCGGCGATGACCGACCAGGTCCACAGCTCGCCCATCTTCTCTGCTTCGGGGGTCACGCCTTCGGGCCAACCGAAGCGCATCGCCGTACGGGCGTCACATCCCGACAGCAGCAACGCCCCGATGCCGAGTGCGACGAGTGCACCGACCTGCTTGATCGTCCGCGATGCGGAACGGGCCCCTGTCGCCCGCGGCCGTCCACCGTGTGCCAATTTCACGCCTTCCCGCTCGCTCGATGTCGGCACACGTGCCGACCGAGTTGCCATGCCACATGACTCGCACAGGGCTTTCTTCGCCCGCGCCGAGTCAAGTCACACCCAGCGCCAAGGCAATTCTTGCACCTAGTACTACGCAGCGTAGACCAAGCCGTGCAACGTTTCGTGATTGGGGTTTACCTGCGTGCCTCGTCACGGCACCACGCTGAACCGACCCGCGGACCGTACGCCTTGCGTGGCGCGTACGTCAGGCATACTCGACGCGTCAGAACAGCATCGCGACGTCGACGAAATGGGGCCTGTCTGGTGTGTGGTTTGCTCGGTCTGCTGACCTCGGACGGTTCGGCATCCGACGCTGTCGGATCGGTGTCGGACGCGTCGCACTGCATGCGCCACCGCGGCCCGGACGAGCCGGGCACCTGGCATGATGCCGACCTCGTCCTCGGATTCAACCGGCTGTCGATCATCGACATCGAACACTCGCACCAACCGCTGCGGTGGGGACCGCCAGAACACCCCGACCGGTACGCACTCGTGTTCAACGGCGAGATCTACAACTATCTCGAGATCCGCGCGGAACTGACTCGCGATCACGACGCCGAGTTCGCCACCGAGGGTGACGGCGAGGCCATCGTCGCAGCGTTCCATCACTGGGGACCGGACGCGGTGCGTCGCCTGCGTGGCATGTTCGCATTCGCGATCTGGGACACCCGGCAACGCTCGTTGTTCCTCGCTCGCGATCCATTCGGCATCAAGCCACTGTTCATCGCGACCGGCCCCGGCGGTACCGCTTTCGGCAGCGAGAAGAAGAGCCTGCTCGAGCTGACCGGGTTGCTCGGGTTGGGCGACGACCTCGATCCTCGGGCCATCGAGCACTACACCGTGCTGCAGTATGTTCCCGAGCCGGAAACCCTGCATGCGGCGATTCGACGACTCGAATCCGGGTGTCATGCGTCCATCCGCCCGGGCCAGGCGCCACAGATCCAGCGATACTTCACACCCCGTTTCCCGGTACGACCGTTCGGCAGCGGGGACTCCCAGGCACGCTACGACGAAATCGCCGAGGTCCTGTCCGATTCGGTGGCCAAACACATGCGCGCCGACGTGACCGTGGGGTCATTCCTGTCCGGCGGCATCGACTCCACCGCGATCGCTGCGCTGGCGATCCGCCACAACCCCGACCTGGTCACCTTCACCACCGGCTTCGAGCGCGACGGATACTCCGAGATCGACGTGGCGGTGGAATCCGCCGAGGCGATCGGCGCCAAACACGTCGTCAAGGTCGTCAGTCCGCGAGAGTTCATCGAGGCCATCCCGGAGATCGTGTGGTACCTCGACGACCCGGTCGCCGACCCGGCCCTCGTGCCGCTCTACTTCGTCGCCCGGGAGGCCCGCAAGCATGTGAAGGTGGTGCTCTCCGGTGAGGGCGCCGATGAGTTGTTCGGCGGCTACACGATCTACAAGGAGCCGCTGTCACTGAGTGCGTTCGACCGGCTGCCGGGCGCGTTGCGCCGGCTCGCGGGGCGGGTGTCCGACCGGATTCCGGAGGGGACCCGCGGCAAGAGCCTGCTGCACCGCGGCTCACTGACGCTCGAGGAGCGCTACTACGGCAACGCCCGCAGCTTCGACGATGCGCGACTGCGCGCGGTGCTCCGCGACTACCGTCCGGAGTGGACCCATACCGACGTCACCGCGCCCATCTACGCGATGTCGACCGACCTCGACCCCGTCGCCCGCATGCAACACGTCGACCTGTTCACCTGGTTGCGCGGCGACATCCTGGTGAAGGCCGACAAGATGACGATGGCCAATTCACTGGAACTGCGCGTGCCGTTCCTCGATCCCGAGGTGTTCCGCGTCGCAGAGGCACTCCCCTTCGACGAGAAGATCGCCCATGGCACCACGAAGTACGCCCTTCGGCAGGCCCTCGAACAGATCGTTCCGCCCCATGTGCTGCACCGCAAGAAATTGGGCTTTCCGGTGCCCATCCGCCACTGGCTGGCCGGCACCGAGATGTTCGACTGGGCGCACGAGGTCATCGAGCATTCGCAGACCGACCACATCCTCAACAAGAACGTCGTGGTCGAGATGCTCAACGAGCACCGCAACGGAGTCGTGGACAACAGTCGCCGGCTGTGGACGCTGTTGATGTTCATGGTCTGGCACGGGATCTTTGTCGAGAAGTCGATCGTCCCCGACATCACTGATCACCACTACCCGGTGCGGTTGTAGCGGGTCGAGTCCCTTTTCGCGCCGACAGAACCCACAAAATCGCCGACAGAACCCAGATTATCGCCGACAGAACCCAGATTTCCGTCGAAAGAATCACTCGCACGCGTGCGGCTGGGTTCTGTCGGCGATTTTGTGGGTTCTGTCGGCTACTGTGCTGGGCGCGTCAGGGAGCTAGAGTGCGGCGGCGATCTCGTCGGCGGCCGGGTCGCCGTAGGCCTCGCCGATGCGCTTGAGCGCGAGGTCGCGATCCCAGGTCCAGTCCTGGGTGGAGACGGTCTCGAGCACCAACACGGCGATCATCGAACCGATCTGCGCGGAACGTTCGAAGCCGAGGCCTTTGTCGAGGGCGGTGAGGAAACCGGCCCGGAAGCCGTCGCCGACACCGGTCGGGTCCACCTTCTCGGTCTCCGGCACAACCGAGACGTGTGTCCTGGTGCCGTCCTTCTCCACGATCTCGACCCCGTCCTTGCCGAGCGTGGTGATCCGCACACCGACCATCTCGGCGACATCGGCCTCCGACAGGCCGGTCTTCTGCCGCAGCAGACCCCATTCGTATTCGTTGGTGAACAGGTACGTTGCGCCGTCTATCAGTGCGCGGGCCTGCTCGCCGTCGAGCCGGGCGAGTTGCTGTGAGGGGTCGGCAGCGAACGGGACGCCGAGCCGTCGGCACTCCTCGGTGTGCCGAATCATCGCCTCGGGATCATCGGCGCCGATCAACACGAGTTCCGGAGTACCGGTCCGTTCGAAGACCCCGGCCAGCGAGATCTCGCGCGCCTCACTCATCGCACCCGGGTAGAAACTGGCCAGCTGCGCCATCGCCTGGTCGGTGGTGCACATGAACCGCGCCGTGTGCTGGGTGTCGGAGATCCGTACCGACGAACAATCGACCCCGTGCGCTTCGAGCCACTGACGGTAGTCGTGGAAGTCGGCGCCGACCGCACCCACCAGTTGTGGGTCACCGCCGAGCACACCCATCGCGAACGCGATGTTGCCGCCCACCCCGCCACGTCGCACGACCAGGTCTTCCACCAGGAAGCTCAGCGAGATGTGCTCGAGGTGATCGCCGACGAGTTGCTCAGAGAACTTTCCGGGGAAGGTCATCAGATGATCGGTCGCGATGGAGCCACAGACAACGGTTGCCACGTGTGGAAGGCCCTTCATTCCGCAGGAGTTGGACAGCAGTCCACGCTACCCAGCCGCGCAGACGACATCGACCGCACCCCCGTGCGGCCGGAGATGCGGTCGATGTGTGAAAGGTTCGGTCGATCAGTTGAACGAGTCGCCGCAGGCGCAGCTGCCGGTCGCGTTCGGGTTGTCGATGGTGAATCCCTGCTTCTCAATGGTGTCGACGAAGTCGATGGTGGCGCCACCCACATAGGGTGCGCTCATGCGGTCCACCGCCAGGGTGACGCCGCCGAAATCGTCGGTGAGGTCACCGTCGAGGCTGCGGTCGTCGAAGAACAGCTGGTAGCGCAGTCCCGCGCACCCGCCCGGCTGAACGGCGATCCGCAACGAGAGGTCATCCCGACCTTCCTGCTCGAGCAGGCCTTTCGCCTTGGCGGCAGCTGCGTCGGTCAGAAGGACACCGGTCGTGGTGGCGGTTCCGGATTCGTTCTGAACGGTCATCGATGCTCCTGTATGTCTCGGATGGAGGTCCTGCGCTGTCGGGGTCCGACCGGGCCGAAGTCAACTCCGGCCCCTGTTGGGCCACGTGCTCGCTTCAACGGTACCTCGTCCGACTCTATTCCTGCCGAATCGGCGGTCCCGGCACACCGTCAGTGGTTCGTCTCCGGCTCGCGATGACCGCGTCGGTGGTGAAGATGACCAGAGCGATCCAGACGATCGCGAACCCGGCCCATCGTTCCGGCGGCATGGGCTCGTCCAGGATCACCACACCGATCATCAGCTGCATCGTCGGGGTGACGAACTGGGCGATGCCGAGCACCACGAGCGGCACCCGGCGCGCGCCCGCCGCGAACAACATCAATGGCGCGGCCGTCACCACACCGGCCATGGCAAGCAGGACCGCATGACCGGGTCCGGCCGAACCGAACGTCAAGCCGGAGGTGAGCGCCACCACCACCAGTTGTCCGATCGCCAGCGGGGCCAGCCACAACGACTCGCACGTCAGTCCACTGGTGACGTCGACGTCTGCGCCGATCGTCTTCTTCACCAACCCGTAGAACCCGAACGAGAACGCCACGCCCACGGCCAACCATGGGAACGCGCCGTACCCAGCACGATGACGAGCGTCGCCACCACCGCCAGTACCACCGCGACCCACTGCAGCGGCCGCAGCCGTTCCCGCAACACCAGCACGCCGAGGATCACGGTCACGATAGGGTTGATGAAGTACCCCAGACTCATCTGGATCACGTGGCCGGTGTAGGTGGCGATCACGAAGATCTGCCAGTTCACGTAGATCAGCACCCCGGCCAACGCGGTCGCGCCCAGCAGTCGTGGCTGTCGCAGGATGCCACGCAGCCGGGGCCAACCGCCCGAGAGCGGGACCACCACCGCGTAGAAGACCAGCGACAACAGTATCCGCCAGGCCACCACCTCCCACGGTCCGGTGGGTTCGAGAAGGACGAAGTACAGCGGTAGGAATCCCCACAGCGCGTAGGCACCGAGGGCGCAGAGGGCGCCGGTCAGATGGTCGCTCGGGCGCCGCGCGGATCGGTCGGAGGCAGTGAGGGCCGCATCGCCGCTCACGGCCGGTCACGCACCGCGCGACCCGCGTTCGACATCCCCCTCCGACCACTGCGCCGCAACCTGCTCTGCGAGTCGAGTCAACTGATGGTCGGCGTCGTTCATCGCCACCTCCACCGAACCGGCGATGTCGACGATGGCATGCGCACCGGCGATCCCGGCCGCAGCGATCTCATCCGACGTCAACGTCACCTGACCGGCGAACACCACTGTCGGAATTCCGGCCGCGGTCGCAGCTGCGGTGAGGGCGGCGACCACCTTGCCGCGCAGCGTCTGCGAGTCGAACTTCCCTTCGCCGGTGATCACCAAGCCCGCGGCCTCGACATCCGCGGCGCGGCCGGTCGCGTCGGCCACCACTGTCGCACCGGAGATCCGTCGTGCGCCCAGCGCGAGCAGAGCGGCCCCGAGGCCGCCCGCGGCTCCCGCACCTTCCTCCACCGAGATATCTCGGCCGGCGATGGTGGTCAGTGTCGCGTTGTGATCGGTCATCCGGCGTTCGAGGAGCTCGACTGTCGCGGGGTCGGCGCCTTTCTGCGGCCCGAAGACCGACGCCGCTCCCCACTGCCCGAGCAACGGGTTCTCCACGTCCGACGCCGCCACCAGAGACACATCGGCCAATCGCGCCGCCGCCTCCCGAGCACCGCCGAGCGCGTCGATCATCCCGCGTCCACCGTCGGTGGTCGCCGACCCACCCAGACCAACCACAATCGTCGCCGCGCCCGCGCCGAGTGCTTCGACCATCAGTTCGCCGACCCCGGTGGTGTCTGCTGACACCGCGGTACGCGGCGTCGGCCGGCCCCCGAGTTGATGGAGCCCACACGCCTGCGCGCATTCGATGTAGGCGACCGGACGCGACTCGGAATCGTCGAGCAGCCACCGGGCATCGACCGCCGCGCCGAGTGGGCCGGCCACAGTCGCGGTGCGCATGGTCCCCAGACGCGAGGCCAAGACGTCCACGAAGCCCGGTCCACCGTCGGATTGCGGAGCGCAACGCACGTCGTCGGCCGGTCGGGCAGCAGACCATCCTCGCGCGATGGCCCGGCTCGCCGCCACCGCCGACAGCGTGTCCCCGAACGAGTCCGGTGCGATCAGTACGCGCATGTCGCCTGCCGAGACGGTTGCTGTCCGAGGCGTGCTCTCATGCGCACGAAGTATAGGGAGGTCGGCAAACCTCGGCAGCACGGAATCGCCTAGGCTCGATGGTGTGAAGTTGCCATGGAAGTCAGATGACGACGCCGCCACGAGCACCGACGATGCGGCGTCCGAGGCCACCGAAGCCGGTGCATCCCTCACCGAAGAACCCGACTCCAAAGGCAGCGCCTATACCCCGGGCAAAGGCCGCGCGACCCCGTCGCGACGCCAGGCCGAAGGCCGACGACGCGGCCCGGTGGCACCGCCGCCCACCAACCGCTCGGAAGCACGTGCGCGCAAGAAGGCCCTGAAGTCGACGCTGTCGAAGGATGAGAAACGCAAACTCGCCGACGATCGACGCACACAGCGCAACGAACAGCGCGAGAAGATGATGGCCGGTGACGAGCGGTACCTGATGCCGCGCGACAAGGGTCCGGTGCGCCGTTTCGCGCGCGACATCGTCGACTCCCGCCGCAATTTCGCGGGCCTGTTCATGCCGTTCGCGATCGCACTGATCGTGGTGATGTTCGTCCCGCAGCTCGCGGTCTACGCCAACATGGTGCTGCTGGTGTTCGTGCTGTTCATGGCCATCGACGCCGTGGTCCTCGGTCGGCTGGTGAACCGCCGTGTCCGAGAGCGCTATCCCGACACCGATTCCTCGCAGACCGGCTTTCGGCTGGGCTGGTACTCCTTCACCCGTGCCATGCAGTTGCGGATGATGCGTGCCCCCAAACCGCAGGTGTCGCCGGGCGACGAGGTCTGATCGGTGGTGTCACGGGGGACGTCGACCGGTGAGGTGAACTCGCAGCCCACTCGCGCCGGCGTGCGCACTCTCGTCCTGGGTGGGGTGCGATCGGGCAAGTCCGGGCACGGTGAGTCGCTGCTGCGCGCGCACACCGAGGTCCGATATCTCGCCACCGGTCCCACCACATCGACCGACGCCGAGTGGGTGGCACGTGTCGCCGCTCACCGCCAACGGCGCGATGAGCGGTACACGACTCTCGAGACCATCGACATCGGCGGCGCGCTGCGATCCGACCCGCACACCCCGACGCTGATCGACGACCTCGGGACGTGGCTCGCCGCCGAACTCGACGCACTCGGCGGATGGGGTCCCGAACCGGTGGACCTAGCCGAGTTGCGCGCCACGCTGTGTGCCGCGATCGCGTCGTTCACCGGCGACCTGGTGATCATCAGCCCCGAGGCCGGGTTGTCGCTGGTGCCACCCACCCCTGCCGGACGCCGCTTTCAGGACGAACTCGGCACGCTCAACGAGGCTGTCGCCGCCGCGTGTGATCGGGTGGTACTGGTCGTCGCGGGGCGCGTGGTCGAGTTACCCGCCACCGCCGCAGCCGCCGCGCCGACCCCGGTCACCCCCGTCGTCTCCTCCCCACCCTCCCCACTTGCCCCTCGGCCGGCACCCGGCCGACCGGAACGCACGAAGCCTGAAACCCCAGCCGAACCCGGTGCGAATCCCACGACGGCAGCACAGAAGTCGAGTTCGGTCGACCCCACCGATGCCGAGGTCTTCGAAACCGTGGCCACTCCGGATCTCGGCATCGCGCGCGCGGCCAGGGAACGGCATCTCACCCTGACCAAACCGGCCGGCTCGCTGGGCCGTATGGAGGACATCGGGGTGTGGCTGGCGTCGTGCCAAGGCGTGTGTCCGCCGCGTCCGGTCAGCGCGCCGACGGTTGCGGTGTTCGCCGGCGACCACGGTGTCGCCCGTTCCGGGGTCTCGGCCTTCCCGCCGGAGGTGACTGCCCAGATGGTCGCCAACATCGCCGGTGGCGGCGCGGCCGTGAACGTACTGGCCCGACGTTCCGGCGCCACGGTGCATGTGTTCGACATGTCCGTCGACGCCGACACCGCACCCGATGTGTCCCGGTTCAAGGTGCGCCGCAGCAGCGGCGATCTCACCACCACCGACGCGTTGTCTCTCGCCGAGGCCCGCACGGCCCTCGCGGCCGGACGGGCGATCGCCGACGAACTGGTGGATTCGGGTGCTGATCTGCTGATCGGCGGCGAGATGGGCATCGGCAACACCACCCCCGCGACCGTGCTGATCGGCACGCTGTCGCGCCGTGAACCCGTAGAGATCGTGGGACGGGGCACCGGTATCGACGACGCCGGATGGATTCGCAAGACTGCGGCGATTCGCGACGGGATGCGCCGCGCGCGACGCCATGTGCACGATCCGTTGTCGTTGCTGGCCTCGGTGGCCGGAGCCGACCTCACCGCGCTGGCCGGATTCCTCGCTCAGGCGGCGGTGCGCCGGACCCCCGTCATCCTCGACGGGATGGTCGTCACCGCTGCTGCGATGGTGGCTGCCGAACTCGCCCCGGGCGCATCACGGTGGTGGTTGGCCGGGCACCGCTCGGTGGAACCGGCACACACCATCGCGCTGCATCATCTCGACCTCGAACCCGTGCTGGACCTGTCCATGCGCCTGGGCGAGGGCAGTGGCGCGCTGGCCGCCCTCCCCCTCGTGGCGTCGGCAGTCGACATCCTGTCCACGATGGCGACCTTCGACGAGGCGGGCGTCAGCGATCGCGACGCGTCGCCGACCGTTACCGACTCGCCGTCTGCGACAGCGCCCGGCGAGCCGTCACCCACAGCAGTCGCCGTGACCCGCTGACCGGGCGATCATGCCGTCCCCGGTCCGGGCTGTTTACGTCGCGCTGAGCTGGCTCACCGTCGTCCCACTTCCTCAGCCCGCGGTGGCGATGGACCGACGGGTGGGGGCTGCGGTGATGGCCGCGGTGCCGGTGGTCGGGGTCACCCTGGGCGCACTCGGTGCCGCGTTCGCCGCGGCGCTGTCGTTCACCGAGTTACCCACCGCGCTGATCGGGCTCCTGATCGTGGCGGCGTTGGCGCTGCTCACCAGGGGGATGCACATCGACGGCCTCGCCGACACCGCAGACGGGCTCGGCTGCTACGGGCCGCCCGACCGCGTCGTCGAGGTGATGAGGAGCGGGTCTTCGGGGCCGTTCGGCGTGGCGTCGATCGTCGTGGTGCTCGCGATTCAGGCGGTCGGGTTCGGCGCGCTGACCGACCAGCACCGTTGGTATGAACTGGCCTACGCGATTGCGCTGGGTCGACTGGTCGCCGTCATCGGTGCACGCCGCGGACTGCACCCGGCGCGTGCCGAAGGGTTCGGTGCCCTGGTCGCCGGCACGCAGCGAATGTCGATCGCCGTGTGGGCGGCCGCAGCAGTGGTGGGCGCCATCGGCGTCGGATGGCAGGCCGATGGTCTCGACTTCCCGGCGGCGGGCTGGGCAGTGGCCGTCGTCGCAGTGGTGGTGACGTTCGGCTGGTTCGGTACCGCCCACTGCGCCCGCCGGATCGGCGGTATCAACGGTGACGTCCTCGGGGCGGGAACCGAGGTGGGCGTGGCGATCGCGGTGATCGGCCTACTCATCTGAGACCGACCACCGGGCACCGACTCAGCGGCGATACAACTCCGTCATCCAGCCGTGGGTGTCGGCGAAGGTGCCCCGCTGGATGCCGGTCAGTGTGTCGCGTAACGCCTGGGTGACCTCGCCGGCCGCGCCGTCGCCGATCAGGTAGTCCTCGGTGTCGCCCTTCACCCGGCCGACCGGCGTGATAACGGCCGCGGTGCCGCATGCGAAGACCTCGGTGATGTCGCCGGAGGCGACTCCCTTGCGCAGCTCCTCGGTGCTGATGCGACGTTCCTCGACGGTGAAGCCGGCGTCGGTGGCCAACTGCAACAACGAATCCCGGGTGATTCCCGGCAGTAACGACCCCGTCAGTTCGGGCGTCACCAGGCGGGCGTCGGCCCCGGATCCGAAGACGAAGAACAGGTTCATGCCGCCCATCTCCTCGATGTAGCGACGTTCCACCGCGTCGAGCCAGACGACCTGATCGCAGCCGTGCGCGGTTGCCTGCGCCTGCGCCAGGAATGCGGCGGCGTAGTTGCCGCCACATTTGGCGAATCCGGTGCCGCCGGGCGCAGCCCGCACGTACTCGGTGGACAGCCAGACACTGACCGGCTTGATACCGCCGGTGAAGTACGAGCCGGCCGGAGAGGCGATCACGGAGTAGATGTACTGCGCCGACGGTGCGTTGACACCGAGACCGGCCTGCGAGGCGAACATGAACGGGCGCAGGTAGAGCGCTTCCTCGCCGCCGGCGGCGGGCACCCACTCGTTGTCGGCGTCGAGCAGCACACGCAGGGAGGCGATGAAGTCGTCCACCGGCAGCGGCGGCATCGCCAGCCGCTCGGCCGAACGCTGCAGGCGCAGTCCGTTGGACTCCGGCCGGAAGGCCGCGATGGACCCGTCGGGCTGCCGGTAGGCCTTGAGCCCCTCGAACACCTCCTGGCCGTAGTGCAGCACCATGGCCGACGGGTCGAGCGCGATCGGCCCGTACGGGCGCACCTGCGCGTTGTGCCATCCGCGGTCCACGTCGTAGTCGACCATCACCATGTTGTCGGTGAAGTACTTGCCGAAACCGGGTGCGGTGAGGATCTCCGCACGACGGTTCTCCGACACCGGGTGGGGATGTTCGGTACGCGTGAACTGCAAGGTCATTGGCCAATCGTACCGCCGGGCGGCAAACGGATTACCGCGGCCGTCAACGGCGACGCCGCGCCTCAGACGTGCGAGGTGACGAACGGTGGGATGACGACTTCACATGCCAGGTCGCGGCCCCGGACGTCGACCACCACCTGATCGCCCTTGCCCACCCCGGAATCGGTGGCCAACAGGGCCAACGCGATGCCCTGCTTGAGGGTCGGTGAGAACGTCCCGGAGGTGCAGACGCCGATGTCGGCACCGCCGGATTCGGCCAGAACACGGCAGTCGGCGCGCGGTACTCCCCGGCCGGTCGCCTTGAGTCCGTACAGACGTCGCGCCGGTCCGGCCGCCTTCTCGGCACTGAGCGCCTCACGCCCGACGAACTCCGGCTTCGTCCAACCGACCGCCCACCCGGTCCGCGCCTGGACCGGGCTGATCTCCGGGCTCAGTTCGTGACCGTGCAAGGCGTAGCCCATCTCGGTGCGCAGGGTGTCCCGAGCACCCAGCCCGGCCGGCGATCCACCGAGTCGCTGCACCACCGTCAGCAACGCGTCGAACACCGGGCCGGCATCGGTCCACCGCGGCAGTATCTCGAAGCCGCGTTCCCCGGTGTAGCCGGAGCGACATACCCGTACCGGCACCGCGCCGTCGGGGGTGGACAGTTCCGCGTCGGCAAACGCCATGTATTCCATCTCCGTGGGCAGCCCCAGCTCGGCCACCGCATCCGGAGACTTCGGGCCCTGCACTGCGAACACCCCGAAGTCGCGGTGCTGATCGGTGATCGTCACCCCGGCGGGCGCCGCGTCCGAGAGTTGCGCGACCACCGCCGCGGTATTCGCCGCATTCGGGATCAGAAACACCTCGTCGTCGCTGACGAGGTAGGCGATCATGTCGTCGACGACTCCACCGGAGTCGTTGCAGCACAACGTATATTGAGCTTTTCCGGGACCAATCTTGGCGAGGTCGTTGGTGAGTACCCGGTTGACGTGTTCCGCCGCTCCCGGCCCGGCCACCACCGCCTTGCCCAGATGACTCACGTCGAACAGGCCCACCGATTCGCGTACGGCTGTGTGCTCGGCGACGGTGCCCGCGTAGGACACCGGCATGTGCCAGCCACCGAAGGCCGCGAAAGTGGCACCGAGGGCAGTGTGACGGTCGGCGATCGGTCCGGCGAGAAGTTCGGTCATACCGACAACCTTAGGGTCCTCGCGGCGACAACCGCGTCGACATCGACGTCGCCGGACTCCGCGTGACCCGAGTCGACGTGACTAGAGTTGACGCCGTGAGCAAGAACGACAGCATCGACCGCGTGCGCGGCCCGGAACTGGCAGTGGCAACCTCTCTCGGCAAGTCGGATGACGCTTTGGTGATCGGTCTCATCAAGCCCGACACCGACACCGAACCGACCCTGGTCATCGGCGACGGCATCCTCGACGACGCGCAGGCCGACGCGATCGCCACGGCGGTCGGCCGACTCGGAGCGACCGGTGCGCATGGGGAGGTCACCCGTCTCCCCGCACCGGACGGACTGCCGGTGGACCTGGTGGTTGCGGTGGGGCTCGGCGAATCCGCCGACGTCGACGATGCTGAACGGCTGCGTCAGGCCGCGGGCGTGGTGATCCGCGAACTCGACGGGGTCGGCACCGTCGCCACCACGTTGTCGACGCTGCAGCTGCAACCCGTCGCCGAGGGACTCTTCCTGGGCGCCTACCGTTTCGACACCTTCCGGTCCGACAAGACCCAGCCCAAGAAGACACCCCCGACACGCATCACGCTGCTCAGCGACGACAAGGACAAGGCGACCAAGTCTGACCTCGAGCACGCCGCCGCGGTGGCCGACGCCGTGGCGATCGCACGAGACTTCGTCAATACCCCGCCCAGCCACCTCTACCCCGAGGAGTTCGCCGAGCGGGCCCGCCGCCTGGGCAGTTCGGTCGGACTCAAGGTGGAGGTGCTCGACGACACCGCGCTGGAGAAGGCCGGCTACGGCGGCATCATCGGTGTCGGCAAGGGTTCCTCGCGCCTGCCGCGGCTTGTCCGACTCAGCCACGCCGGCAAGAAGGGCGCCAAGAAGGTGGCCCTGGTCGGCAAGGGGATCACCTTCGACACCGGCGGCATCTCGATCAAGCCCGCCGCCAACATGGATGCGATGACCTCGGACATGGGGGGCGCGGCCGCCGTCATCGCCGCGACGATCCTGGCCGCACGACTCGACCTCGACGTGTCGGTCACCGCCACGGTGCCCATGGCCGAGAACATGCCCTCGTCGACCGCCCAGCGCCCCGGCGACGTCCTGACCCAGTACGGCGGCACCACCGTCGAGGTCCTCAACACCGACGCCGAAGGCCGGCTGATCCTCGCCGACGCCATCGTCCGCGCGTGCGAGGACGAACCGGATTACCTCATCGACACCGCCACCCTCACCGGCGCCCAGATGGTGGCGCTCGGCGCGCGTACGCCGGGGGTCATGGGCACCGACGAGTTCCGCGATCGGGTTGCCGCGCTGTCGCGGGAGGTCGGCGAGAACGCCTGGGCGATGCCCCTGCCCACCGAGCTCCGCGCCGACCTCAAATCACGGGTCGCCGACCTCGCCAACGTGACCAATCATCGCAACGGCGGGATGCTCGCGGCCGGCATCTTCCTCAAAGAATTCGTGCCGGAGTCGGTTGCGTGGGCGCATATCGACATCGCCGGACCGGCATTCAACACCGGCGGCGCGTGGGGCTACACCCCCAAGGGCGGCACCGGCGTTCCCGTCCGGACCATCGCGCGCGTCCTCGAGGACATCGCGGCCGACGGCTGACCGCCGCACAGACAAGTCCGGCCACACCACATCTGTGTGACGCGATTTGGGTAGGGTGATCGGGGACGGTCGGCTCACCCGCCTCAGCCCGTCTCGGTGCACCGACGGCGCACACACCGCGGCGCGCAGACCAACGACAACACCTCGAGTTCAGGAGTCAACAACGATGGCCTTCTCCGTCGAAATGCCCGCCCTGGGTGAAAGCGTCACCGAGGGAACAGTGACCCGGTGGCTGAAGGAGGAGGGCGACACGGTCGAGGCCGACGAACCACTGCTCGAGGTCTCCACTGACAAGGTCGACACCGAGATCCCTGCGCCTACTTCGGGTGTGCTCACCAAGATCATCGCGCAAGAAGATGATGTGGTGGAGGTCGGCGGGGAACTCGCCCTCATCGGCGACGCCGATGAGCAGGCCGGTGACGACTCGAGCGGTGACGACTCGGCGGGTGGCGACGAGCCGACCGACGCCGGTGAACCCGAGCAGGCCGACGAGGCCCCCTCCACCGAGGCCGAGGCGCCTGCCGAGAAGCCGTCCGCGGAGTCCACCCAGGGCGGCGGGTCGGCCGAGGGCACCGATGTGGTGATGCCCGAACTCGGCGAGTCCGTCACCGAGGGCACCGTCACCAATTGGCTCAAGTCCGTCGGCGACAGCGTGGAGGCCGACGAGCCGCTGCTCGAGGTGTCCACCGACAAGGTCGACACCGAGATCCCCGCGCCGATTGCCGGCACCCTGCTCGAGATCGTCGCTCAGGAAGACGACGTGATCGAGGTCGGCGGGAAGCTCGCAGTGATCGGCGACGCGTCGGCGGCACCGACTCAGAAGTCCGAGCCCGAGCCGGAACCCGAGCCTGCGAAGACCGAGCCCGAGCCGGAGCCGGAACCGGAACCCGCGAAATCTGAGGCGAAGCCGGCCCCCGAAGAGAAGTCGGCCCCGGCCGCCGAGTCCGACACCGTCACGGTGTCGAAGGCCGATCCGGAGACGATGTCGTCGACACCGTATGTCACGCCCCTCGTCCGGAAACTGGCTGCCGAGAACGACATCGACCTGAATTCCATCAAGGGCACCGGCGTCGGCGGTCGCATCCGCAAGCAGGATGTGCTCGCGGCGGCTGAGTCGGCGAAGGCTCCCGAGCCGGCACCGGCGGCGTCACCGGCCGCGTCCGCGCCATCGGCGCCGGCGTCGTCGGCCCCGGAGATCAAGCCGGAGTTGGCCGAACTGCGCGGGACCACGCAGAAGATCAACCGCATCCGTCAGATCACCGCGAAGAAGACCCGCGAATCGCTGCAGACCAGCGCGCAGCTGACGCAGGTCTTCGAGGTGGACATGACCAAGATCGTGTCGCTGCGCAAGCAGGCCAAGGAATCCTTCAAGGCCTCCGAGGGTGTGAATCTCACCTTCTTGCCGTTCATCGCCAAGGCCGTCGTCGAGGCGCTCAAGGCGCATCCGAATGTCAACGCGTCGATCGACGAGGACCGCAAGGAGATCACCTACTACGACAAGGTGCATCTCGGCATCGCCGTGGACACCGAGCAGGGGTTGCTGTCGCCGGTCATTCACAACGCCGACGACCTGTCGATCGCCGGGTTGGCCCGCGCCATCGCCGACATCGCGGCCCGCGCCCGCAAGGGCGCCGGCGGCCTGAAGCCCGACGAGTTGGCCGGCGGCACGTTCACCATCACCAACATCGGCAGCCAGGGCGCACTGTTCGACACGCCGATCCTGGTCCCGCCGCAGGCGGCGATGCTCGGCACCGGTGCGATCGTTAAGCGTCCGGTCGTGATCACCGGCGACGACGCCTCGGAGTCGATCGCGGTGCGTTCGATGTCCTACCTGCCGTTGACCTACGATCACCGTCTGATCGACGGCGCCGACGCCGGCCGCTTCCTGACGACGATCAAGAAGCGGCTCGAGCAGGGCGGCTTCGCGGCTGATCTGGGACTCTAGGGCGAGATGCGCGTCGCCGTCGCCGGCTCGCAGGGCCTGATCGGCACCGCGGTGGTCGCCGCACTGCGCGAGGCCGGCCACACGGTGGTCCGACTGGTGCGACGCGAGGCACTCGATGACGACGAGTTCAGCTGGGACCCTGAAACTTTCGGGGTCCCTGCGGAGAGTCTCAATGGCGTCGACGCGGTGATCGGCCTCGGCGGTGTCGGGGTCGGTAACCAGCGTTGGAGTGGGCGGTTCAAGCAGGAGTTGCGGGATTCCCGGATCACGCCCACCGAGGTGCTGGCCGAAGCAGTGGCCGCCGCAGGCGTGCCCACCTTTCTCAGCGCTTCGGCGACCGGGTTCTATGGCAACACCGGCAGTCACGTGGCCACCGAGGCCGACGGCGCCGGTGGCGGATTCCTCGCCGGCCTGGTCACCGACTGGGAACACGCGGCGACGGCCAACGCCGGCAGCAGTACCCGCGTGGTGCTGCTGCGGACGGCACCGGTGCTCTCGCGCCAGGGCGGTCTCTTGGGTCGGCTGCGGCCGATATTCTGGTTCGGCCTCGGCGGTCCGATCGGCAGCGGTGAGCAGTACTTCTCCTGGATCACCTTGCCCGACGAGGTACGCGCGATCGCGTTCCTGCTCGAATCCTCGATCAGCGGTCCGGTGAACCTGTGCGCCCCGGGTGCGCTGCCGTTCGGTGAGTTCGCCTCGGCCGTGGGCCGCTCGATGCATCGTCCGACAGTCCTGAAGGTGCCTGCCTTCGCGGCGAAGGCGGTGGGCGGCGAGATGGCCGAGGAAATGATTCTGTTCAGTCAGCGCGTTGCACCTGACGTGCTCACCGAACATGGATTCTCATTCCGCCATCCCGACATCGACACCGCACTCGGATACGTCAATGCGTGAGGGTTCGATCCGCGCCTCGAGCGATCCGATCGAGGTCCGACTACTCGACGGCCTCGTCGACTACCGCACCGCGTACGACCTGCAGCATCAACTGGCCGGTGACCGTGCCGACGGAGTCCTCGACCACGACGTGTTGTTGCTGCTCGAGCACGCCTCGATCTATACCGCGGGCAAACGAACAGAGGACGGCGACCGACCGACCGACGGATCGCCGGTCATCGACGTCGACCGGGGTGGCCGCATCACCTGGCATGGGCCGGGGCAATTGGTCGGCTACCCCATCGTGAAGCTCGCGGAACCCCTCGATGTGGTCGAGTACGTCCGTCGCCTGGAAGAAGCACTGATCACCGTCTGCGCAGATCTCGGTGTCGCGACGACCCGCGTCGAGGGTCGGTCAGGTGTGTGGGTTGTCGACACGCCTGCGAGCGTCACGAAGGCCGACGAACGCAAACTCGGTCAGATCGGCATCCGCGTCGCCCGCGGCGTCGCATTGCACGGCGTCGCACTCAACGTCGATCCCGACATGTCCGCCTTCGACGCGATCGTCCCGTGCGGCATCGCCGACGCCGGCGTCACCTCGCTGGCCCGCGAACTCGGCAGACCACTGGGCCTCGACGCGTTCATAGATCCTGTCGCCGCGGCCATCACCAACGCACTCGACCACGACCATCGCGCCCCGGATGCCCTGAGCACCACGGGCGTAGCATCGGAGCAGTGACTGTGTCCTCATCCACCGACCACACGACCGCCGCCAACGGTTCCTCGGCCACCCCCGAGCCGGCCGGCCGCAAACTGCTCCGCCTCGAGGTGCGCAACGCGCAGACCCCCATCGAGCGCAAGCCGAACTGGATCAAGACCCGCGCAACCATGGGGCCCGAGTACACCGAACTCAAGGGCTTGGTGAAACGCGAAGGCCTGCATACCGTCTGCGAAGAGGCCGGCTGTCCCAACATCTACGAGTGCTGGGAGGACCGCGAGGCCACCTTCCTCATCGGCGGTGAACAGTGCACGCGTCGCTGCGACTTCTGCCAGATCGACACCGGCAAACCCGCCGAACTCGACCGCGACGAACCGCGTCGCGTCGCCGAGAGCGTCCAGGCGATGGGTCTGCGCTACTCCACCATCACCGGTGTCGCCCGCGACGACCTGCCCGACGAGGGCGCGTGGCTCTACGCCGAGACCGTACGGGCCATCCACCGTCTCAACCCGGGCACCGGTGTGGAGAACCTGATCCCCGACTTCCACGCCAAACCCGATCTGCTGGCCGAGGTGTTCGAGGCCCGTCCCGAGGTCCTGGCGCACAACCTGGAGACCGTGCCGCGCATCTTCAAGCGCATCCGACCGGCGTTTCGGTACGAGCGGTCGCTCGACGTGCTCACCCAGGCCCGCGACTTCGGACTGGTCACCAAATCCAACCTGATCCTCGGGATGGGCGAGACGCCAGAAGAGGTGCAGTCGGCCATCGTCGACCTGCACGAGGCCGGTTGCGACATCCTCACCATCACCCAGTACCTGCGCCCCTCGCCGCGGCACCACCCGGTCGAGCGGTGGGTCAAGCCCGAGGAGTTCGTCGACCACTCCGAGTTCGCGACCGAGGTCGGCTTCGCCGGGGTGATGGCCGGACCACTGGTCCGCTCGTCCTACCGCGCGGGACGGCTCTACGCGCAGGCCATGGCACATCGCGGCCGTGACCTGTCCCCCGCGCTGGTGCACCTGGCCGACGAGGGTTCGGCCAGCCAGGAGGCATCCAGCCTCCTCACCCGCCTCGCCGGCAGGTAACCGGGCTCGACACCGACCCCTGGGTTCGCCCCTCGGCCATCTCCGCCTCCGCGCGCGTCCGGAGGACCTGCGTACCACGTGCGGAGGAACCCTTGCGAGGGGTGGTGGCGTGGCGCCGTAAACTGGGCTCCATGGCAAAGGCGCAAGACAAAGAGGCGAAAGCCGCGGCGAAGAAGGCTCGGAAGCAGGCGTCGAAGGAACGTCGCCAGCAACTGTGGCAGGCCTTCCAGATGCAGCGGAAGGAAGACAAGCGGCTGATCCCGTACATGGTCGGCCTGTTCGTGCTCATCGTCGCCATTTTCGTCGGGCTCGGCCTGCTGTTCGGTTCGGTGTGGTTGCTGTTGCCCCTCGGTATCGTCCTGGGCCTGCTCGCCGCGTTCATCCTCTTCGGCCGTCGCGTGCAGCGCACCGTCTACACCCGGGCCGAAGGCCAGCCGGGAGCCGCCGGATGGGCGTTGGGCAACATGCGCGGCCAATGGCGGGTGAAGCAGGCCGTCTCGGGCAACGCCCATCTCGACGCCGTCCATCGGGTCATCGGCAAGCCGGGTGTCATCCTCGTCGGCGAGGGTTCGGCCGCCCGCGTCAAACCCCTGCTCGCCCAAGAGAAGAAGAAGGCCGCGCGGGTCGTCGGCGACACCCCTATCTACGAGATCGTGGTGGGCAACGACGACGGGCAGATCCCGCTGAACAAGCTCGAGCGCCACATCAACAAGCTGCCCAAGAACATCGACGGCAAGCGGATGGAGACCCTCGAGGGTCGGTTGTCGGCGCTGGGCGGACGCAATCCGCAGGGGCCGGGCATGCCCAAGGGCCCGATGCCCGGCAACGCAAAGGTCCGCGGGATGCAGCGCACCGCGCGGCGTAAGGGCTGATCCGCGGGGGCGTGCGGTCACCCACGCGCCGTCACGTGGCCTGTGCCTGATCCAACACGTAGAAGACGAAACCGCCCGGGTCGCTGTAGGCGGCGATCGAACCGTCCGGGATCTCCGACGGCTCCGCGACGACGCCGAGTTCACTCGGCCGGTCGGCGTGAAAAGCGGCGACGCTGTCGATTGCGAACACCGGACCGCTCGGGGCATCCGGGTCGGCTGCGTCCAGCATGATCCCGACATCGGAATCGGGCAGCGCGAGCGTCACAGTCATATCGCCTTCTCGCCACTTTTTCGACGAAGCCCGATCCGTCGCGATACCGGCTCAGCGAGGCCTGTAGGTCGCGGGTCGGAGCCAGTAAGAATTCCAGCTTCATAGTGGTTTCCGGTATCGACCTCGGCCAAGGGCCGATTGGTGCTGTCTGCGGTCGAACTGTTCGGCGCCCGACCGTATGCAGAGGTCACCGTGGGTGATCTCGCCGGGGCCGCCGACGTCACCACGGGGGCCCTGTATCACCATTTCCAGAACAAGCTCGGCCTCTACCGGGTGGTGCGCACCGATGTCGAGCAACGACTGCTGGACCGCATGACGGGCGCGGCGGCCGGTCGGGACTCGTTCCGGCTACGACAGGCGCTCGTGGTCGGGTTCGACTTCGCCGTCGACAACGAGTTCACGCGCATTCTCGGCGAAGCGGCGCCCTACGCCGACGAAGACCGCGTGGCGGAGTTCCTGTCCGACATCACGCGTGGCGGAACGAGCACCGGCCGAGTCCTCGCCGCGACGTGGCGGGCCTCGGTCCTGACGGTCACCGACGCCGAGTCGGCGGCGGAGTCGCGAGAGGTGCTCGCGCGCTTGGGCGCGGCCTTCTGACGGGCGGCCGGTGGCCTTTTACGAGGTGGCACCGGCGCCCATCACCTGGCTCATCGGCTCCGGACCAATGCCGTGCCGGTGGCGCGATCGTGCAGAGCACGCCCGTTGTAGTCGTTGATCAGCGCCGGCACCAGGAACACGATCAGCACCTGCCGACCGAGAGCTCGCAGGATGCCGACCGCGGCAACCGGGACCTCGCCGGTCACCTCCGCCTCGGTCCGATCGGGTCCGTAGTCGACGCGCGCCACCCGAAGGCCGACAGCGAACTGCCCTGGAGTGAAGCCGAACAGCGTCAGCGACACCACTCCCAGCACGAACCACACGAACAACACCGTCGTGCCCAGATTCGGCGAGTCGAACGAGACGAACAGCAGTGAAACCCCACCGGCCAGAATCCAATCCACTCCGAGTCCCAGGGTCCGCAGCCAGCCACCGGCCAGGGATCCGGGTCCCGACTCCGGTAGGCCCAAATCCTGCCCGCGGTAGTCGCCACCGCCGCCCGGACCGATCTGTGGTCCCGACAGCCACGTTCCCGTTGCGCGGCCCATCAGAACCACTCCCCCACACCGGGCGTGGGCGAATGATCGGACGGAGTCGGTACGCGCATGTTCTCCATGGTATCGGCCCGTGTGTGCCGACCTCCCCGACGACCGTTCGCGACGATTCGGGGAGTTGCGTGGTGCGTCGGGGACGGGCATGGCATTGTTGCGATGCGGGACACCCGTGTTGTCGAGGCATCAAGGGCGTGTAACACAGGAGAAACATGCCCTTGACGGCTAGGCAACCTCGCGTCCATACGGTTCCAGCTGAGATCCGGCGCTGCATCTCGTGGTGCGGCGGATTGAGTCGGGCCAGGTCGCTGGCCACCCGAACAAGTTAAGGAGTCACCGCACGGTGTACAGCAGCAAAGAAGAACTACTCGAGGGCATCAAGAAAGAAGGTGTCGAGTACGTCGACATCCGCTTCTGCGACCTGCCCGGTGTGATGCAGCACTTCTCGATCCCGGCCTCGGCGTTCACCGAGGACGTGTTCGAGGACGGCCTCGCCTTCGACGGCTCGTCGGTTCGCGGCTTCCAGTCGATCGACGAGTCGGACATGATGCTGCTACCCGACCCGGCCACTGCGCGGATCGATCCGTTCCGCAAGGCCAAGACGATGAACATCAGCTTCTTCGTCCACGACCCCTTCACCCGTGAGGCCTACAGCCGCGACCCGCGCAACGTCGCCCGCAAGGCCGAGGACTACCTGGCCTCCACCGGCATCGCCGACACCTGCTTCTTCGGCGCCGAGGCCGAGTTCTACATCTTCGACGGCGTCTCCTTCGGATCGGAGATGAACGGCACCTTCTACGAGGTCGAGTCGGAATCGGGCTGGTGGAACACCGCCTCGCCGACCGACCCGGACGGCAGCCCGAACCTCGGCTACAAGGTCCGCCCGAAGGGTGGCTACTTCCCGGTCGCGCCGTACGACCACTACGTGGATCTGCGCGACGAGATGTCGACCAACCTGCAGAACGCCGGTTTCGAGCTCGAACGCGGCCACCACGAGGTCGGCACCGGCGGCCAGGCGGAGATCAACTACAAGTTCAACACCCTGCTGCACGCGGCCGACGACGTGTTGCTGTTCAAGTACATCATCAAGAACACCGCGTACGCGAACGGCAAGACAGTCACCTTCATGCCGAAGCCGCTCTTCGGCGACAACGGCTCGGGCATGCACGCCCACCAGTCGCTGTGGAAGGACGGCAAGCCGCTGTTCCACGACGAGGCCGGCTACGCGGGTCTGTCGGATCTGGCGCGCTACTACATCGGCGGCATCCTGCACCACGCGCCGTCGCTGCTGGCCTTCACCAACCCGACGGTGAACTCCTACAAGCGCCTGGTCCCGGGTTACGAAGCCCCGATCAACCTGGTCTACAGCCAGCGCAACCGCAGCGCCTGCGTGCGTATCCCGATCACCGGCAACAACCCGAAGGCCAAGCGCCTCGAGTTCCGCTGCCCGGACAGCTCGGGCAACCCGTACCTGGCGTTCGCGGCGATGATGATGGCCGGCCTCGACGGCATCAAGAACAAGATCGAGCCGCACGAGCCGGTCGACAAGGACCTCTACGAGCTCCCGCCAGAGGAGGCCAAGAGCATCCCACAGGCGCCGACCTCGCTGTCCGCGGTCATCGACAAGCTCGAAGAGGATCACGAATACCTCACCGCCGGTGGCGTGTTCACCGAGGACCTGATCGAGACCTGGATCGCGCTCAAGCGTGAGAACGAGATCGAGCCGGTGCAGATCCGTCCCCATCCGTACGAGTTCTCGCTCTACTACGACTGCTGAGCGCCTGCGCAGCACGCCTGACGCGAAGGGCGGCCGGGATATCACCCGGCCGCCCTTCGCCGTCTGCGCAGCTCAACATTCACGTGACGTAGTGCCTCACGTCAAACTGCCCGCGAAATCCGACTCATGCCTCAGATAGGAATGCCCGCGAAAGCTGTCAGCCG